>DASXYQ010000112.1:0-5789 GCA_036502445.1 Roseiarcus sp.
TGGAATTGCGAAGCGCTCGGCGCGGTCGCGCTGCGCGGCAAGGGCGACGTTGCCGTGTTCCGCTGTCTGCCAAGAACTTGATGTCCGATTCCATCGCAATCTTCCGACGAAAAGGCTCAGACCGCGCGAAGTCGCGCTACTTGCGCAGCCAGACATCCAGTCCCATCGAAGCCTCGCCGACTTCAGCCCCGCCGAAGGGTGTGGCGGCCGCCATGCGCTGGAAGTCCGTCTTGGCATAGGCCCGCTTGCGCAGCATCGTCTTCAGGATGGTCCTGGTGATGAAGGAGTTGATCAGCCCGAGCCTCATCCCGTCCACTTCGTGGTCGATCGCCGCGTTCGAGGCGTTTTTGTTCATGTGGATGATCAGCGCCTCGCCGCCGGGCCGGAGAACGCGATGCATTTCGCAAAGCGCGCCCAGCGGATCGGCGAAGTTCTTGAACGCCGCCCGGCAGACGATGAAATCAAAACTGTCGGTCGGAAAGGCCATCTCGGAGGCGTCGCCATGGGTGAATTCGACCGCGACGCTTACCTCGGCGGCGTTCTGCCTGGCGATGCGGACGAACGAACGGCTGATGTCGAGCCCGACGATGTCGAAGTCCCCCAGTTTGGCGAGGGCGATCGCCAGATATCCAGGCCCGGGCGCGATCTCGAGCACGCGCGCGCCGGATCGCAGCCGCGCCGCGACCCGCCGCGCGTCGTTTTCGAACCCGGCGAGAGCGGCGCCGGTATTCTTGGCGTACCAATCGGCGAGCCTTCCCTCCATCACCACGCCCTTGTCGCCATTCTTCGTCGGCTTCGAAGCGATATTCATGGAATCGTCCTCTGCGGCATTTGCTACGGCAGATAAGAAGTTTAGCGTCTAAGATAAAATGTCAAGGCACGTCGAGGGGAGGGGCATGAATCGAGGGCAACTGATGGCGGCGCTCGAGCGCGCCCTCCGGAACGTCAGCGGCCAGGCGGTGCTGCACAGCGAGGCGATGGCCGAGCGCCTCGGCATCAACAGCACCGATCTCGAGTGTCTCGACATCATCGTCATGCAGGGGCCGGTGTCGGCCGGCGACCTCGCGCGCGCCAGCGGCCTGACCTCCGGCGCCATCACCGGCGTGATCGACCGCTTGCACCGAGCGGGCCTCGCCAAACGCGAGCCCGACCCAGAGGATCGCCGCAAGGTTCTGGTGCGCGTCCCGCCGGCGGTCTTGCAGCGCATCCTGCCGATCGGCGAGCCGATGGCGCGGGCCGCGCAAGCGATCCTCTCGAGCTATGACGACCAGCAACTCGCGCTGATCTTGGATTTCCTCGAGCGATCGCACGAAAGCGCCGTCGCCGTCACAACCAAGATGCGCGCCGAGACGGCGGCGTCGAAGAAGGCGAAGGCGAAACGGCGGGAACCGCGCATGAAGGCGGGGGAGTGAGCATCTCGAACATGGCTCGGGACGCGCCTCGCCAAATCGCGCTCAGCGCGGCAAACCGGTGATCGACTTTCCATAAGCGATCAGGAGACGCGAGATCGTTGGAAGTTGGTCGATCAACGCTGTTGCAGGCGCAGCCTCCAGGCCGAGATCCGGTCGCTCGAAAAGGGCGAGGCAGATTTCGCTGGAGTCATGGCGGGACTGGAACGCGATTCCGTCCGGCGCGCTCGGGTGCGCCCAGAGAGCGTCCGACCATGCGCCGCAGGGTCCATAGGGTCCGGTCGAGATCGCGTTGTCGCAGCCGATCTGTTGCAAGCCGGTCCCGTGCAGACGCGCGAGCCTCAGAATACGGCGGGCCCGGATTTCGCTGAAAGCCCTCGCGACGACATCCGGATAATCGACCATTCTCCGCGCCGGATTTCGCAGCAGGGTTTCGACCACGGCGCCGGCCAGCGTGAGGCCGACATAGAGGACGCCAAACGCGCCGCTCGAGCTGTCGAAACGATACGTCGGAGGTACGCCGGCGCCCGGTCCGAAGAACATGGGATCGTGCTCGAGCCGATGGACTCGGAAGACGGGGACGCCGGCCGGTAGCGGGTCGATCGGTATGTCGGCCATGTGCAATCAGGCCGGAGGCGGCGGCGCCCGCCCCGAGGTCCGCGAGCCGCGGGCCTCGTGAGGATCAGGCGAAACCGTCACCGTTCTCGATACGCACGAGCCGCTCCAGAGAGTCTGTCCACCCGTCTGCCTGCAATGTCTCGAGAGGGCTCTTGCCGCCCAAGGTTTCGTCCGGCGCGAGGAGGAAGTCCAAAATCACCCACGGTCCCGCCTCGGAAAAGCCCTGCAGAAGCTTTGGCAGGCCGGCGACAACCTCATGCCGCGGTTCGGCGAACTGGCAGCGTGGATAACGCCAGTCGCCACCCTGCCGCAGGGCGAGCAAGCCATTCGCACGGCGGCGCTTGTCGACCGCTTGGCGGGTGATGCCCAGAAAGCTCCCCACTTCGTCAGCGCTGAGGGCGCCGCCAGCCGCAGCCAGGAGCTCCAGCCGATGCTCGGCGTTGCGCGCGATGAGGGGAGCCAGAGGCTCGAGTTCGGCGATCGCCGAACCGATCGCCCCGGCGTCCCCGAGAACGCGAGCCAGAGCGCCCACGTCCGTCGCGGCTGCGAGCGCTTCGGTCAGACTTTCGGTCGAGGCTTGGGCTGAAATGCGATTCAATGCGTCCAGGGACCGTCGCTGGAATGCGGCGCGCACAGGTTCGGCGCTCAACTCGAAGCCGAGGGTGACCGGGTCTTTGCGCTTGGATCTAGAAGCCATTTTCAATCGTGGTTGACCTGTTCAAAATGCGCGCTTCCGACGACTAAGTCAACCCTCACCTCACCTTCGGGATATCCAGCCCACGCTGCACTGCCGGGCGCGCGAGGCCGCGCTCGAGCCAGGCGGGGACCAGTTCCAGGCTCTCGAAGTCGACGAGGTCGCCAGCGCCGTAGAAGCCGATCAGGGCGCGCATCCAGCCGAACAGCGCGATGTCGGCGATCGAATATTCCTCGCCCATGATCCAGTGACGGCCCCCGAGGCGCGTCTCGACGACGCCGAGCAGCCGCTTGGTTTCGTCCTGAAAGCGCTGCAGCGGACGCTTGTCGGGGATGTCCTTGCCGCCGAACTTGTAGAAATAGCCGACCTGACTGAACATCGGCCCGACCGCCGCCATCTGGAAGAACACCCACTCGATCGCCTCGTAGCGCTTCGCCGGGTCGGCCGGCAGCAGCTGACCCGTCTTTTCCGCCAGATAGAGCAAAATGGCGCCGGACTCGAACAGGCCGATCGGCTTGCCGCCCGGCCCGTCGGGATCGATGATAACCGGGATCTTGCCGTTCGGGTTCAGCGCGAGGAATTCCTTGGTCCAACTCTCGTTCTTGGTGATGTCGACCTTGTGCGCCTCATACGGCAGCCCGATCTCCTCCAGCGCGATAGAGACCTTGACGCCATTGGGCGTCGGAAACGAATAGAGCTGCAGGCGGTCGGGATGCTGGGCCGGCCAGCGCGCGGCGATGGGAAAAGCGCTAAGATCGGACATGGGAAACTCCGGTAGGCAGATGCGCGACGATAGCGCGACGCCGGGGATAGGCAAGCAATCTCGAAAAGCCACGCGGCGGCGCCCGCGCAGACAGGCGCCGAAGAGGAGCAGGCCATGAAGACTGAAAGTGTGCATTACGAAGCGGACGGGCTGAAGATGATCGGCCATCTCGCCTATGACGAGACCATCAGCGGCTCCCGGCCCGCGGTGCTGGTTTTTCCCGAAGCGTTTGGTCTCGGGGACCATGCCAAATCGCGCGCGGAGCGCATTGCGTCGGAATTTGGCTACGTCGGGATGGCCTGCGACCTGCATGGCGAGCAGAAATTGGTCACTCAGATCGACGAGGTCATGACGCTGCTGCAGCCGCTGCGCACCGACGCCGCGAAGGTTCGCGCCCGCACGGTCAACGCGCTCGAGGCCCTGGTCGCCCGCCCCGAAGTCGACTCGAGGCGCGTGGCCGCAATCGGATTCTGCTTCGGCGGAACCATGTCGTTCGAACTGGCGCTTGTTGGAGCGGACATCAAGGCGGCCATCGGGTTCCACAGCGGCCTTCAAGTCACTTCGCCCGATGACGCCAAGCAGGTCCGCGCGAAAGTGCTGGCATTGCTCGGCGCCGACGACCCGTCGATCCCGGCCGAAGCGCGCGAGGCTTTCAGCAAGATGCTGAGCGAGGGCGGCGTCGACTGGCAGATCACCATCTACGGCGGCGTCGTGCACAGTTTCACCAACAAACACGCCGATCGCATGGGCCGTCCCGACTTCGCCCGCTACGACGCCAAGGCCGACGCCCGATCTTGGAGGCAAATGAGCGATCTGCTGGCCGAGGCCTTCGTCTGAAGATCCGCGCCGAGGCGAAGCTGCTGTGGACGCGGTCGCCGACCGCATCGGTTCCGCTTGGTTGACGCCAAAGTGAAGCGCTCTTTGACGGCCGCGCTCAACGAGCGCGGTTGCATTCCTCACGGACAGGGGCCGCCCTTGCCGACCTCGAAAGTGTTGAGCGATACGCGCCAGGAGACCGAGCCGATGTGGATCGAGGTCGGCTGGTCGAGGCGGCCGCAGATGACCCTCTCGTCGATCTTGATCTCGCCGATCAGGCCGGTGGCGACGAAGTCGATCGGGACGGAGGTTTTCTCCGTGACGAGCACTTGCGAGTAGAGCGTCTTCTTGTCGCCCGGCGTCAGCCCCACCGTGATCTCGCCCTCTTTGGGCTGCGCGGTTCCGAGCTTGGATTGGCGCGGGACGCCGAGAACGACGCGCTGACCCTCGATCGTGATCGGAACGGTTACCTCCTGGCCGGCTTTGAGAGAGAACGACTGCGCGGGTCCGCGCGCGGCCGGCGCGGCGCGCGCGCCGACCGCCGTAAGAAACAGCGCCGCGAACGTCGCCGTCCACAGGCCCACGCCGATCAGGCTTGTCATGTCAGACGCCTCCCAGGTGTCGAGGCGCCAGCCTACACGCGCGCGCCGATCGTTGCATCTCCCGATCGCCAGCCGGCGGCCGACGGGTCGGGTTCTCGCGGGCCGCATCCCATTTCGCCGGACGCAAACGTGATGTCACCGTCATGGCCTCCCCGGACTTGATCCGGGGATTGTCCCGGCCACCCACGTCGTCCAACCGCACGGCAGTTTCGCATCCTGTTGGCGCCCGATAGACCGAGCATTCGGA
Organism: Roseiarcus sp.; assembly: GCA_036502445.1. Taxonomy (GTDB): domain Bacteria; phylum Pseudomonadota; class Alphaproteobacteria; order Rhizobiales; family Beijerinckiaceae; genus Roseiarcus. Next base: position 5,150 of record DASXYQ010000112.1, read on the forward strand.
CCCTTCAGAAGCCACCCCGCGGACGTCACCAAGGCACTCGATACTTGCGATTTCCGTAATAGACCTTATCGTCGTCAAGCAGATCGATGATCGTGTCTAGGGGGAGCCATGCGTACGAAGCTTCTCTACGCCTGGGCAATTCCGGCGTTCGTCTCGGGAGCACCGGTCGATCAGACCTGGGTGACGGGCTATGACAACAACATCAACCCATATCCCAATCTCGCGGCGGTGTCGGCCGCCAGCGAGTATTATTGGTATTGCTGGGGTAGCTTTCATCCGCAGGGCCGCACGCCGAGCCTCCCCAATGGCGCGCTCGGCTCCAGACCGCGGCGGCGGCCCAGGCTCATGCGATGGTCGCCCCGACCGCGGACGAACTCAACGCCCGAAATCAGCGCTTTCTCGACGAAGCAGCCAAGTTGCTGAGCGCCAGCGATTTCGTCGCGATTTTCGGCGTTCCGCCGGGGACGCGGGTCAATCTGGTCCTGGCCGATCCGACCCGAGCGATCCCTCGGTCCCCCTGACGCGGCGCGCAAGCCGGGCCGCGTGGATGGCCGGGCCAAGCGCGGCCATGACGGAAAATGCGGTTCAGGAAAATCTCCGCGGCTTATCCGAGCGCGCTTGCCCCCTTTGGGGGAAGCAA
>DASXYQ010000113.1:0-1722 GCA_036502445.1 Roseiarcus sp.
GAGCGGCGCAGGAGAAGCTTGCGCCGCTGGGTCGACCGCTGCGCCTGCCCAATGAGCCGGGCAGCGATTAGCGACCTCGGGGCGTTGACTATTTTATAACCCAAACGAACGCGAGCGGATGCGTCGGGCGAGCGGATGGGTTTTCCGCCGAATTCCCTGCTCCGGGAATAAATTCCCTGCTCGCGCGAATCAATTCCCTGCTCGTCCGCATAGGGAATTCGTCTGCAAGTAACTGAGGGGTATGCGGTTTTCGAGATGGATTCTGCCAAAAAACGGCCGATTCGGCGAAAATTCCCTGCATTTTTCCCTGCCAGCAGGGAACTCTGCACATCGGCAGACCGGGAATTTGTCCGCGGCAAGCCGCCGCGGAGCCGCCGAAGGTCGGGAACGGGGATGTTCGAAAAATAAGCATCCAGGGTGCCTCGACACCCGCGTCGTATCCTGGAGATCGGGACAGCGAACTCGACGCCGGTGCACGCATATCGGCGCGCCGCTTCCGCCGTCCGCCCCATCATGCTATGCGCCGCACAGCTTCTCCTCCGCACGTAAGGGTTCGCCATGCCCGTTTCCGCCGCCGCGACGCCGATCCGCTCCAATTCGTTCTTTTCCGCCGGCGTCACCGACGCCGATCCGGAAATCGCGCGCGCGGTCGAATTGGAGCTTGGTCGCCAGCGCGATGAAATCGAGCTGATCGCCTCGGAGAACCTCGTCTCGCGCGCGGTTCTCGAGGCGCAGGGCTCGGTGCTGACCAATAAATATGCCGAAGGCTATCCAGGCCGCCGCTATTACGGCGGCTGTCAGTTCGTCGATATCGCGGAAAAACTGGCGGTCGATCGCGCGTGCAGGCTGTTCTCCTGCCGGTTCGCGAACGTGCAGCCCAATTCCGGCTCGCAGGCCAATCAGGGCGTGTTTCTGGCGCTGATGCAGCCCGGTGACGTGTTCATGGGCCTGGATCTCCCCGCCGGGGGGCACTTGACGCATGGCTCGCCCGTCAATGTGTCCGGTAAGTGGTTCAAGGTCGTCCCCTACGGCGTCGATCGGGAAACGCACCGCATCGACATGGATCAGGTCGAGACGCTCGCCCGCGAGCACCGGCCGAAGCTGATCATCGCGGGCGGCTCCGCCTACGCGCGCCATTGGGATTTCGAGCGGTTTCGCGCGATCTGCGATTCGGTCGGTGCCTATTTCGTCGTCGACATCGCCCATTTCGCCGGGTTGGTCGCGGGCGGCGCGCATCCCTCGCCGTTCCCGCACGCCCACATCGCGACGACCACCACCCACAAGACGTTGCGCGGCCCGCGCGGCGGGCTGATCCTGACCAACGACGAGGATCTCGCGAAAAAGATCAATTCGGCGATCTTCCCTGGCATGCAAGGCGGACCGCTGATGCACATCATCGCCGCCAAGGCGGTCGCGTTTCACGAGGCGCTGACGCCCGAGTTCAAGGCGTATGCGCACGCCGTCGTCGCCAACGCCAAGGCGCTCGCAGCCTCGATTCTCTCGGGCGACTTCCTGTTGGTGACCGGGGGAACCGACAATCACCTGATGCTCGTCGACCTCACCCCGAAGGGATTGACCGGCAAGAGCGCTGAGGCGGCCCTCGAACGCGCCCATATCACCTGCAACAAGAACGGGATTCCGTTCGATCCGCGCTCGCCGATGGTGACTTCGGGCATTCGCCTGGGATCGCCGGCCGCGACCTCGCGCGGATTCGGCGTCGCG
>DASXYQ010000114.1:0-3883 GCA_036502445.1 Roseiarcus sp.
GTACTCGCGCGACAGGCCGGGCATGAGCGCGTTCGTGCTGGAGGACGGCGTCGTCTACCACACCTATTCCACCTACGCGCGCGGACTGGACGGCATCTGGGGCATGTACTCGTGGCTCGACCGCGCCCCCAAGGGGCGCAACGAAGCGGGCCCCTGGTGGCGCCGCAACGACGAGTACGACAAGCGTTGAGCCAGGTCGCGGGCGTCGTCGGCGCGACCGAGGGACAGCCGTCATTGCGAGCGAAGCAGCGCAATCCACGGTTCCGCTGCCTCCCGCCCGCCGATGGGGCCACGCCAAGCCGAGCGATTGTCGGGACCCGCGCATCCATGCGAGTATCCGAATCGTCAGGGCATCCCGGCGCTCCCGCGCCGGCGGGGTTTGGGGGCATTGGATGAGCAACGGCGCGGGCGCGAGAACGGCGCGGACGTTACGCAGCGCCGCCGATCCGATCGGCAATCTGCTCACGGAAGGGTTTCACCTGGTCGCTCTGTTCGCGATCGGCGCCGCGACGGTCTGGGCGGCGGTGCACACATTCGCCGCGATGCTCGCCAAGGGCGACCCAAGGCTGGAGGACCTGCTCCTGCTGTTCATCTATCTGGAAATCGGTTCGATGGTCGGCATCTATTTCCGCACCAATCATATGCCGGTGCGGTTTCTCATCTATGTCGCCATCACGGCGCTGACGCGGCATATGATCGTCGTCGTGCAGAACGAGACCGCCCCCGATCTCAGCATCCTGATCCTCGCCGCCGGCACGTTCGTCCTGGCGCTCGCGGTCCTCGTCATCCGCTACGCCTCGTTCCATTATCCCAGCGGGAAGGGCGCAGACTCGACCGAGGACGCGTAGGTTGGCCGTCTTCGCCCGGTCCTAGTCTAAAGGGCCACGACCCGTCTCCTCCTACTGCTCCTCGCGCGAACAAATCAATTGGCGTCGGGTGGCGAAAATTCAAATGGATTGCGCCCACCGCTCGATTGGCCGGATTGGGTGGATAGCTGCCGCACGCGGCGAAAGGGGCGCGCCCTTCACCCCTTGCGGGAGAAGGGCGCGCCTCACGACTTGTTGTCGCAGGTCTCGGTGCGCGCTGGCCGCCCGCGCGATCTTCCCGTCCCGGTAACGGCGCCGCTTCAGTATGGGACGTTGCCCAGCAACGCGCCGTTGACGCCGAGCGACATGCCGTTGACTTTGAGGATGCGGTCGTCGCCGATTTCGCAGACCCAAGTCATTACGCCGTCGGGATCGGTCTTGGCGAGGCCCTTCACCATCGCGATGACCGGAATCAACTTTTTCTCCCCCTCGGGGCCGGCGGCTACTTTCAACGCCGCCGCGGTAGTCTGGTCGAAGTTGTGCGCACGAAACGCAATCGTTCCTGTGGCCTTGCCTGCGCCCAGAACATCGGGATAGCGAATCTGGCCCTCGAAACCGAGATCGAGCTGCGGCGCGCGGATATGTGAGGACGGGATGTCGATGACCAACGGGCCCGCGCCGAGCAGCTTGGCCGAAATCTTCGCCTCGTCCTCCGCGGAAACCGGCGGCACATCGCCGGCCAGGTGCATGTCGGCAATCGCCTCCGTACCCGCAGCAGTCAGGTCGACGCCGGCGACCTTGAAGCGGAGATCGAACGAAGTCGGCACGAAATCTCGGTAGGGGGCGGGGACCAGACCAGGCGGCAGCGCAACACCGGTCGCGGCGTAATGCTGCTCGAAGCGGCTCGAAGCGCCCGCCGCCGCCACGCTGGTGGCCACCTTCGCTCCGTCGAGCGCAAATGTACCCTGAGGCGTTTGCACCGAAAGTTTCTGCACCGCGAAGTCTTCGGCGAGGACGGATTGCGCGGGGAGCGCCGCCGTCAACAGCGTCTTGAACGCCGCCTCGTCGGCGGCGAGTTCGGGACGGGAGGGATGGGCTACCAAGAACGCCCAGAGATCGAGCAGCGGATGAGGCTTCACCCCATCGAGTTTGAATTCGAGGCTTCCCGAGTCGAACCGAGCGTTGGCGTTGAAAGGTTGTGCGCTGCCGCTGTTCGAGAGGTCGACGACTTTGGGATCGACGACGACCGTCACATCGAGGGCCCCGACGCTTTCCTGCGCGTTCGTCGAGACCGCGCCATCGGGCGATGGCTGGGTGGTGATCGTCGCTTGCAGCGGGCCGCCCGAGACCGTTGCGTCTATCCCGGGCAGACGCCCGCGGAAGGCCATGTCCTCAATGCGGGTTTGACCGCTTCGAATCCACTCCAGCTGCGTATCCAAGAAAGTCGTGCTCTTGATCCCGCGCGCCGAGGCCGACAAGAGGATCGCATCGTTGCTTTGCGTTATATTGGCATGATACGTGGGGAAATTGTCGAATTCGACTCGCCATGCCGCGTCTTCCTGCTCGGACACCTTGAAGTGGAACGCGGCTGAATCGTGACCGATGCCGGCGGCCTTGAACGGGGACGTCGGCGCACCCAGGTCAGTCGTGACGAGATAGTCCGAACCCTCCGGCGTCACCACGAGCGCGGGCTGCAACGCCGCGGACTTGCCGATATAGGTTTCGAAAAACGAGGTGATCTTCGCGACGCCCTCGATCTGCTTCAGGCGATGTTCGGCGAGCTTTGCGTAGAAGATTCCGGCATATTGCGTCGAGAACATTGACAGAGCGTCGGAATCGTTCGAGTCGCGAAGGGTCGCCCAGACTTGCGCGGCTTCGACGAGCTTGGCGGGAGTCGGCGCGCCGGCAGGCGGCGGCTGCGAACCCGCGTCGGCGGGAGCCGCAGGCGCCGGCGGTTCTCGCGGCGCGGCGACGAGCGTGATGGCGCCGTTCGGCAGATCGTCTTGAACGATGTCCGGAAGTTGGTCGCCTTGTGTCTCCGACTTGACCGCGTCTCGCAGCATTCGGAACTCGTCGTCGATCCGCATGCCCTTCGTTTGAATGTTTACGGCGAAGGCGCGCGCGAACGGGCTGCCCATGCCCGCGACGCCGTCCCGCGCGACGGTGCCGAGCCGCGTCGAAAGGCCGATGAACAGGTTGCCGCCCCGGATCAGGCCCAGGGGCGCAAAACCGCGCGCCTGACCGCCCACCGCGCGGCTGACGCGCGGATCGCTGCGGCAGGCGTCGACAAATACGAGCGTCGCCTGGGCCTTGCCGATCAGGCCGCCGACGATCTCGTCGAGCGCGATCCCGCCGGACCTCAATATACGATCCGAATTGCTCGTGACGTCGGCGGACGTCGACATCAACATGCTGACTGGCCTGACGCCCTCGTTGACGGTGAAACCGTGACCCGCGAAATAGAACAGCGCCACTTCGGCGCCCTGCGCGTCGTCGGCGAAGGCGGTCACGGCGGCGTCGAACGTTCCAAGGTCCGCGTTCTTCACCACCTTGACGGTAAAGCCGATGTTCTGGAGGCTGGAGGCGACGAGATCGGCGTCGACGATCGGATTCGCCAGCGCCGCGCCTTTATAACCGCCATTGGCGACGATCAGGGCGACGCGCTTATCGGCCAGCGCGGTCGACGCGAAGCCGGTCGCGAACAAAGCCGCCAAGAAACTCCGGAGCCAAATACGCATGACGATTACCGAGCAGGCAACGAGCGGCGCGACGGAACGCACCGCAACCATATTAGAGTTGGGCTCGAGCGGCAACGTTTAGCGCGAAGTGCGGGAGGCGCGAACCGCGCGCCTCAGAATCGTTTTTCTGACTCGGTTGCCTCAACCCCACCATGCGCACGCTTCCACTTCTAACGGAAAGCAACCCCGGGCCATTGCCGACCGGCTGCTATGGGTCGACAGCGGCCGGTCCAAACCGCTCGCATCGAGGTCCCAACTGACCGGTCTTGGCCCCCAGAAATTTAGCCGACCGCGTAGTGGCGGAGAGCCATGTATCACTTGCCGATACCCGGGAAAAAT
>DASXYQ010000115.1:0-17024 GCA_036502445.1 Roseiarcus sp.
TTTCGCCCGCTTTGCTCACTAAGCCCGAACTCGAGCATTTCAATCGACCCGGCGGAACGGGCGCGGTCCGAATTCCTTCCTCGTCGGAGTGAAGACTCATGCTGACTTCTGACGCCGACCCGGCGTTGAAGGCGCCCCAAATCGACAAAAAAGGGGATTGTTCTTCTAGGCTGGCGCTCGGCGAACCAGCCATAGGCCGCAGCGGATCGACTTCGCCGCAGTCGATCGGCTAGGATGGGCCTCATATGGCGACGGAACCCGGCGGGGCCGAGGGTGGTGTTTTGGTCAATTCGGATTCGGCCAGTATGAAAGTGATCCAGCCGGCGTCCGTAGGCCAAGGGATGACCCGATGGCTGGCCGTGGTTCTCGCCGTCGTCATCGTCGCGGGGGGCCTGTTCGGTTACGACCAAGGCGTGATTTCCGGCGCCTTGCCAGGGATCAAAGCGGCCTTTTCGCTCAGCCTGTTTATGGTGCAGGTGGTGACCAGTTGGGTCACGCTGGGCGCCCTGGCGGGCTCGCTCGCCGGCGGCGCGCTCAGCGATGGGATTGGCCGCAAGCGCACGTTGCTGCTCGCTGGCGCGCTGTTCACTTTCGGAGCTGTAGTACAGTGGTCGGCGTCCGACGCGGCGATCCTTGTCGTGGGTCGATTCATCGTCGGCATCGGCGTCGGCGTGGCGGCGGTCGCGGCTCCGCTCTATGCGGCCGAATTGGCGCCGGCGAACCTGCGTGGCCGCTTCATCTCCAGCTATCAGCTGGCGATCACTCTCGGTATCTTCCTGGCCTATCTGGTCAATGCCCAACTTGTCGAAGCCGAGCGGTCGGCGACCGCCTGGCGAACGATGCTCGGGGCCGCTGCCGCCCCGGGGCTGGCGCTCTTCCTGATCGCCCTGGTCGCGCCGGAATCGTCGCGCTGGCTGATGACGATGGGCCGCCGCGCCGAAGCCGAAGCGGTCTCACAGAAGGTGGAACCCGAAGTCGACATAGCCGCGCATCTGGATGCGATCGAGGCGGCGTTACGTAAGGACCGGGAGGCCGCCCCGTGGAGCGAGATTTTCCATCGGGAGTGGCGCCGCCCGCTGATGGTCGCGATCGGCCTTGCGGTCTTCCAGCAGATCACCGGAATCAACGCGATCATCTACTATGCGAACCAGATATTCGCGTCCGCCGGATTTGTCACCGAGGCCTCGCGAGCGATGGTGACCACCTGGGCGATCGGCGGCGTGAACGTGCTCGCGACCTTTATCGCGATCGCTTTCATCGATCACGTCGGACGGCGAAAGCTGCTGCTCGCGGGGCTGATCGGCATGGGCGGGAGCCTCGCCGTCGTCGGCGCGGCGTTCCGGTTCATCTCTACACAAGGCCAAGCTGTGGCGGGGCCGACGGCGCCGGGCGTCGTGACAGTCGCCGCGCTGATCGTTTTCATCGCCTCCTTCGCCTTTTCGCTCGGCCCGGTGGTGTGGACGGTGATCAACGAGGTTTTTCCCGCGCGCATCCGCGGCCGAGGCGTCGCGCTCGCCACGGCGATCAACTGGGGATCCGCCTATCTGGTCAGCCAGTTCTTCTTGTCGCTCGTGCAGGCGATCGGCAGTTCGGCGACCTTCTGGCTGTTCGCATTGTTCTGCGCCGTCGGCTGGGTATGGGTCTGGAGCGTCGTGCCGGAAACCAAGCAGCAGTCGCTCGAGCAGATCCAGGAACTATGGACGCAGAAGCTTCAGCAACCGATGCGAGGGTGACGCGATGAAGGCGACCGGCAAGCTCCATGATCTCGGCCAGAGTCTCTGGCTCGACAACATAACCCGCGACCTGCTGAACAGCGGCTCACTCTCGCGCTACATCGACGAGCTGTCAGTGACCGGGCTGACCTCGAATCCGACGATCTTCGATCACGCTATCAAGAACAGCGCGACCTACGACGAGGCGATTCGCCGAAACGCCCCGTCGGCGAAGTCGGTGGAGGACCTTTTCTTCGGCCTGGCGCTGGAGGATCTCACCCGGGCGGCCGACCTGTTCCAACCCGTCTTCGCGCGCACCGACGGCGTCGATGGCTGGGTGTCGCTCGAGGTCTCGCCACTGTTCGCTCATGACACGAATAGAACCCTCACGGACGCGAAAGCGCTCCACGGGAGGGGCGGGAAACCCAATTTGTTCATCAAGATCCCCGGAACGAAGGAAGGCCTGCCCGCGATCGAGGAAGCGATATTCGCGGGCGTTCCCGTCAATGTCACGCTGCTGTTTTCTCGCGAGCAATATCTGGCGGCGGCCGAGGCCTATCTGCGCGGGGTCGAGCGACGCATCGAGGCGGGCCTCAATCCAGCGGTCGGTTCCGTCGCCTCGGTGTTCGTGAGCCGCTGGGACGTCGCCGTGGCGGGGAAGGCGCCGTCGGAATTGGCCAACCGGCTCGGCATCGCCGTCGCCGCGCGCACCTACAAGGCCTACCGGGACCTGCTGAATTCGGCCCGATGGCTTCGAGCCGCGAACGCGGGGGCCCGCGCCCAGCGCCTGTTATGGGCCAGCACCGGCACGAAGGATCCCAACGCGTCCGACATTCTCTATGTGAAGGCGCTCGCCGCGCCCTTCACCGTCGATACCATGCCGGAGGGCGCCCTCCGGGCCTTCGGGGATCACGGCGAGGTCGGCGATATCCTGCCGGCGGACGGCGGGGACTGCGAGGCGGTGCTCGCAAGTTTCGCCAAAGCGGGAATCGACATCGACGCTCTTGCGACCCGTCTCCAGGACGAGGGGGCGAAGTCCTTCGTCGAATCCTGGAAAGATCTCATGTCGCGAATTGAAGCGAAGAGCGTGGCCATCCGCAAGGCGGGCTGATACTACGAAGCCAGTCGATATCAGCGGCGATCGCCGGCATTCTGCGAGGACAAAGTCGATGAACGTGTCGCCATTGCGCAAGCGCCCCGGTTGGATCGCCCTGGAGGCCCATCATCAGGCGATGAAGGGCGTGCACCTCAGGCGGTTATTCGCCGGGGACCCGAAGCGCGGCGAAAGGTTGGCGGTCGAGGCCGCCGGCGTGTACCTCGATTATTCGAAGAACCGGATCAACGACGAGACGCTTGGCCTCTTGCTCGAACTGGCCCAGGAGTGTGGCCTGCGCGAGCGGATCGATGCGATGTTTCGGGGCGAGAAGATCAACGTCTCGGAAAAGCGCGCCGTTCTTCATGTCGCGTTGCGCGCGCCACGGGGCGCTGAAATTCGGGTCGACGGACGGAACGTCGTCCCCGATGTCCACGAGGTCTTGGACAAGATGGCGGATTTCGCCGGTCGCGTGCGCGGCGGCGGCTGGCTGGGACACACGGGAAAGCGCATTCGCAACGTGGTCAACATCGGCATCGGCGGCTCCGATCTCGGACCCGTGATGGCCTATGAGGCGCTCAGGCACTACAGCGAGCGGAGCATGACGTTCCGCTTCGTCTCGAACGTCGATGGCACGGACTTCGCCGAAGCGACCGTCGACCTCGATCCCGCCGAGACGCTGTTCATCGTCTCCTCCAAGACCTTCACGACGCTGGAGACCATGACCAACGCCCACACCGCGCGCGCGTGGACGCTGGCTGGACTGAACGGCGAGGAAGCCGCGGTCGCCAGACACTTTGTCGCGGTCTCGACCAATGGCGCGGAAGTGGCCAAGTTCGGCATCGACACGGCCAATATGTTCGGCTTCTGGGACTGGGTCGGCGGACGCTATTCGATGGATTCGGCGATCGGGCTCTCGACCATGCTCGCCGTCGGCGCGGACAATTTCCACGCCATGCTGGACGGCTTCCACGAGATGGACGAGCACTTTCGGACCGCTCCGTTCGAGCGCAACCTGCCCGTGCTGCTGGGTCTGCTCGCCGTCTGGTACAACAACTTCTTCGGCGCTCAGACCGTCGCGGTGCTGCCCTACGAGCAATATCTGAAGCGCTTTCCCGCCTATCTGCAGCAACTGACGATGGAGAGCAACGGCAAGCATGTGACGCTCGAGGGAGCCCCGGTCGATTACGACACCGGGGCAATCTATTGGGGCGAACCCGGAACCAACGGTCAGCACTCTTTCTATCAGTTGATCCATCAGGGCACGCGGCTGGTTCCCTGCGATTTCATCGCCTTCGATCATACCCTCAATCCACTCGGCCGGCACCACGACATATTGATCGCGAACGTTTTCGCCCAGACCGAGGCGCTGGCGTTCGGAAAGACCGTGGAAGAGGTCAAGGCGGAGGGAACGCCGGACTGGCTCGTCCCGCACCGGCTGTTTGAAGGCAACCGGCCGTCGAACACGATTCTTCTCGACCGGCTGACGCCACAGGCGCTCGGCAAGCTGGTCGCGCTCTATGAGCACAGCGTTTTCACCCAGGGCGCGATCTGGGGCATCGATTGCTTCGATCAATGGGGCGTGGAACTCGGCAAGGCGCTCGCCCAGCGCATCATTCCGCAGCTCGAGGATATCGCCGAACCCAAGCTCGAGCACGACAGCTCCACCAACAATCTGATCCGGCGCTATCGAAACGCCAAAGGAACGGGGTGACGCCGCTCGGATACGCGACGGACCGTCGCGTCCAGCTGTTCGAAGGGGCTGAGATTCGAAGGGCCTGCATTTGAGCCAGGCTTGTTCGGCGAGTTGATTGGGACTACATCGCTCAACCAAGGGAGAGTCGGGCATGCAACTGGGAATGATCGGGCTAGGCCGCATGGGAGCCAACATGACCCGTCGGCTCCTGAGAGGCGGCCACCAATGCGTGGTGTTCGACATGTCCGCGAAAGCGGTCGCGGAGCTGGCGAAGGAGAACGCGGTCGGCGCGGCCTCGCTGGCGCAGTTTGTCCAGAACCTGACGAAGCCGCGCGCGGTCTGGCTCATGGTCCCCGCCGCTGTCGTCGACAAGACCATCGCCGATCTCGCGCCTCATCTCGAACATGGCGATATCCTGATCGACGGCGGCAATTCCTATTACATCGATGACATTCGTCGAGCGAAGGAACTGGCCTCCAAGGGCATTGCTTACGTCGACGTCGGCACCAGCGGCGGCGTCTGGGGCCTGGAGCGCGGTTACTGCATGATGATCGGGGGCGATTCGGCCGCGGTCAGCCATCTCGACCCCGTCTTCGCTACCCTCGCGCCCGGCCCGGGCGACATTCCGCGCACGCCGGGACGCGCGGCGAAGGGCGGTACGTCCGAGCAGGGCTATCTGCATTGCGGCCCCGTCGGCGCCGGGCATTTCGTCAAGATGGTGCATAACGGCATCGAATATGGAGTGATGGCCGCCTACGCTGAGGGCCTGGCGGTCCTCGAGGCGGCGAACATCGGCAAGAAGACCGGCGCAATCGACGCCGAGACGACGCCGCTGCGTGACCCCGAGCACTATCAATACGATCTCGACCTGCCCGAAATCACCGAGGTGTGGCGGCGCGGAAGCGTGATAGCGTCCTGGCTGCTCGATCTCTCGGCCGCGGCCCTGACCGAGGACCCCGGCTTGAAGAAATTCTCCGGAAGGGTCTCCGATTCCGGGGAGGGCCGCTGGACCATCAAGGCCGCGATCGACGAGGGCGTTCCGGCCCATGTGCTCTCCGCGGCGCTGTACGAACGGTTCAGTTCCCGCGGCGAAGCGCTGTTCGCCGACAAGTTGCTGTCGGCGATGCGCTATGAGTTCGGCGGACACCTCGAGAAGCCGCCGACGACGGCGAGCTGAACCGCACCGGAGGACAAAGCGCATGGCCAACCAAGACCTCGACCTCTTGTCCATCAACACGATCCGGACGCTCTCGATCGACGCCGTCCAGCAGGCGAAATCCGGTCATCCCGGCACGCCGATGGCCTTGGCGCCGCTCGTCTACACCATCTGGAACCGGGTCATGCGCTTCGACCCGAAGGACCCGATCTGGCCGAATCGCGATCGTTTCGTGCTGTCGAACGGCCACGCCTCGATGCTGGTCTGGTCGGTGCTGTATTTGACGCAGACGCAGGCGGTGAACGCCGATTATGAGCGGCTCGGCAAGCCGTCGGTCACGCTCGACGAAATCCGCCGCTTTCGCCATCTCGACAGCAAGACGCCGGGGCATCCGGAATACCGTTGGGTCTCGGGCGTCGAGACCACGACCGGCCCGCTGGGGCAGGGCATCGCCACCAGCGTCGGCATGGCGATCGCCGAGAAATGGCTCGCCAGCCGCTACAACAAGCCGGACTTCGACATCTTCGACTATGACATCTATGCGGTCTGTGGCGACGGCTGCCTGATGGAGGGCGTCGGCTCGGAGGCGGCCTCGCTCGCCGGACATCTGGCGCTCGACAACCTCTGCTGGATCTACGACAACAACCATATCACCATCGAAGGCAACACGAGCCTGGCCTTCAGCGAAGACGTCGCGGCGCGCTTTCTCGGCTATCGCTGGAACGTGCTCAGGGTCGGCGACGCCAACGACCTCGAGCTCATCGAGGACGCCCTGAAGACTTTCCGAGAGACCCACGACCGGCCGACCCTGATCATCCTCGACAGCCATATCGGTTACGGATCGCCGCACAAGGTCGACAGCGCCGCCGCTCACGGCGAGCCGCTGGGCGAAGAGGAGGTGCGGCTCGCCAAGCGCGCCTATGGCTGGCCTGAGGACGCGAAGTTTCTGGTTCCGGACGGGGTGCTGGCGCATTTCGCCGCGGGGATCGGCAAGCGCGGCGCGGAGGCGCGCCGTCGCTGGGAGGAACTGTTCGCTTCCTACCGCGAACGTTTCCCCGACCTCGCCGTCGAGATCGATCAGATGCAGCGCCGGGAGCTGCCGGTCGGATGGGACCGCAATTTGCCCAGCTTCCCTGCCGACCCGAAGGGCGTCGCCGGACGCGACGCTTCGGGCGCCGCGCTGAACGTGCTGGCGCAGAACATCCCGTGGTTGCTCGGCGGCTCGGCGGACCTCGGGCCGTCGAACAAGACGACGCTCAAATTCGCCGGCGCCGGCGATTTCGAAGCCGCGACGCCGGGCGGCCGCAATCTGCATTTCGGCGTTCGCGAACACGCGATGGCGGCCGCCGTCAACGGGATGTCGCTCTCGAAGCTGCGCCCGTTCGGCGCTACTTTCTTCATCTTCAGCGACTATGCGCGGCCCGCGATCCGGCTGTCCGCGCTGATGGAGCTGCCGACGATTTTCGTCTTCACCCACGACGCGATGGGCGACGGCGAGGACGGGCCGACGCATCAGCCGGTGGAGCATCTGATCTCGCTGCGCGCGATTCCGGGTCTCGTCGTGCTGCGTCCTGGCGACGCCAACGAGGTCGTCGAGGCCTATCGCTATATCCTGCAATTGCGACATCAGCCCGCGCTGCTCGCGCTTTCGCGCCAGCCTCTGCCGACCTTCGATCGCAACAAATACGCCTCCGCCGCGGGCGTCGCGCACGGCGCCTATGTGATGGCGGACACTCCGGGCGGGGCGCCCGAGGTCATCCTGATCGCGTCCGGCAGCGAGGTCTCGCTGGTGGTCGGCGCCCAGGAGGCGCTGGCGTCGGGGGGAATTCGATCCCGCGTTGTTTCGATGCCGTCCTGGGACATCTTCGAGCGTCAGCCGAAGTCCTACCGGGACAGCGTTCTGCCGCCCGAGGTCACGGCCCGGGTCGCGGTGGAGCAGGGATCCGTGTTGGGTTGGGAGCGGTACGTCGGCGCGGCCGGCCGCGTCATCGGCATGACCACGTTCGGCGCCTCCGCGCCGCTGAAGGAATTGCAGCGCAAGTTCGGCTTCGAACCGGAGCGGGTCGTCACCGTCGCCAAGGAGTTGCTCGGACGGAAATGAGGGCGCCCGCGGCCGAACCGCAGGCCGCGGCCTCGAAGCGAGGAGAAAGACGGGATGACAACGGAAGACTCGTCTGAGGCTGCCGGCGACGCGGTTCCCGCGCCGCCTTGCGCGATGGTGATCTTTGGTGGAGCGGGCGATCTGACAAAGCGTCTGGTCATGCCGGCGCTCTACAATCTGTGCTGTTCCAAGCGACTCTCCGACGGCTTCCGGATCGTCGGCGTCGACCTCGCGAGCCTGACGACGGAGGTATGGCGCGACAACCTGACCGAAATGATGAACGCGTTCGTCGCTCAAGGCGACGCATCCGGCGCGACCGGGCTCGATCAGGCCGCCTGGCGGTTTCTGACCGACCGCATGAGCTACCTTCAGGGCGACCTGACCAATCCCGAGACCTACCGTCGATTGGGGGAACATCTGGCGAGCCCGGACAAGTCGGCGGGAGCGCCGGGCAACCATATTTACTATCTCGCGATCGCGGATCGCTTTTTCGGCACGGTGGTTGCGGGCCTGGGCGCCGCAGGGCTGACGGCGGAGAAGGACGGCCAATGGCGTCGCGTAGTGATCGAGAAGCCTTTCGGCCACGACCTGGCGTCGGCCAAGGCGCTCAACGCCGAGATCCTGAAGACGATGCAGGAGAGCCAGATTTATCGGATCGACCATTTTCTCGGCAAGGAAACGGTGCAGAACATCATGGCGCTGCGATTCGCCAACGGTCTGTTTGAGCCGGGCTGGAATCGCCAGCACATCGATCATATCCAGATCACCGTCGCCGAAACCGTGGGCGTGGAGCGGCGCGGCAAGTTCTATGAGAAGACCGGGGCGCTTCGCGACATGGTGCCCAACCACGTACTCCAGTTGCTCGCCATGACGGCGATGGAACCGCCGAATTCGTTTGACGCCGACGCCGTGCGCGCGAAGAAAACCGAGGTGATTCAGGCGATACGGCCGCTCGATCCGGTGCGGGCGCTGAAGGACGCCGTGCGTGGACAATACGACGAAGGCGTCGTCAAGGGCTCGCCGGTCCGGGCCTATCGGCACGAGCCGGATGTCGCGCCAGACTCGGCGACCGAAACCTTCGTCGCGTGCAAGTTCGTGATCGACAACTGGCGCTGGGCCGGCATGCCCTTCTATCTGCGAACCGGCAAGTCCATGGCGCGCCGATCTACAGAGATCGCGGTGCGCTTCCATCAGGCGCCGTTTGCGCTCTTCCGCGGCACCGATGTCGAGAAGATGAACCCAAATTGGATGATCCTTCGCATCCAGCCGGACGAAGGCGTCAGCCTCGAGTTTGCCGCCAAGCGGCCGGGCCCGACAGTCAGGCTCGCGAACGTCAGCATGGACTTCGCTTACAAGACCTATTTCAAGACGGCGCCCAACACGGGTTACGAGACGCTGATCTATGACTGCATGATCGGCGACGCGACGCTGTTCCAGCGCGCCGACAACATCGAGGCCGGTTGGCAGGCGGTGCAACCCATCCTCGACGCCTGGGCGAACAACCCGCCCGCGGACTTTCCCAACTACGCCGCGGGCAGCAGCGGCCCCGCCGCCGCGGCGGAATTGCTCGCGCGCGACGGTCGCGCCTGGCGGCCGCTCGTCTGAGGGGGTGTCATGCTCTACGAAATCGTGAGACTCGGATGAGTTTGGGCTTTCTCTGCTGGTTCGAGGCGCGTTCGTCAGATTCCCTCGAACCGCGTCAGCGAATCCGAGGACATCGAAACGAGCGCCTCGGAACCATCCTCCTTTTGTCCCCTCGCAACGACGCGGAGTGCATCGTCGGGCAATGCACGCTGGAGCTTCAAGGCCTCTGACGCCAGGGCTGACATCCACGACTCGATTTCGTCCGGCTTGGTCAGAATGACGGGCATGGCCTTCGCATGAACCGCCCCGATTATGGCATTGGGCTCGGTCGTCAGGAACGCGAACAGATCGTTCGTCGTCTCGCCCTCTTTGACCTTGCGCACCGACCTCCAGCGCGTCCAGACGCCGGCGAAAAAGGCGAGCGGCCGGCTATCGTCGAACGCGAACCATACCGGCGGCCGCGAGCCATCCGGCAAGACTTCGTTTTCGGCGAAGCTTGTGAACGGGACGATGCAGCGACTTTCGACGCCCAGCCATCGCAGCCAGTGGGGCGATTTGACGTTGCGGATGTTGGTGACGCCAGGATCTGTTTTCTTGCCCGCGATGGCGGAGGCCGGCGACGGCATGCCCCAACGAGCCATGACGAGTTCGCGCACGCCATCCGCCGCGGTGCGGACGATGGGGGCGGAATAGTCAGGGTAGACGCCCGGCAGCATCGGCAGATTGCCCGTGAGGTCGCGCATCGCGCCCGCGAGGTCGCGGATGGCTTGCTGGCCCTTGGTGATGCTGTAGAGATTGCACATGCTGCTCGTCCTGATCGGCGTGGGGTTGACAGAACCCATTTGGCACGCCGCGTTTTACGACACGCGACATGGCGCGAACTCGAAGAGGGTTTCAAATTATCCGAAGCTGTGGCACTCAGAAACGGCACGCTCGTTGATCGCGTCCAGCCTTGTTGCGCCGAGACGATAGACGAGCCCGACTTGAAGGCGCCGCATCCGCGAATGGCGGAACGCGCTCTCGCGCTCGCGCCGCTGGCGGAAATCGCCCCCGATCTTCGATCGCCGACGAGGAAATCGCGCGATTGCTCGCGCTCGTAGTTTGCTAGGCCGCGGCCTCGGCCGGGGGCGCCATGGCGCCGGTCATCATCGCAACCGCGTCGGACATGGTCAGCTTTTTTGGATCGATCACGGTCAGGCGGCGGCCGAGCCGGTGAATGTGGATACGGTCGGCGACTTCAAAAACGTGCGGCATGTTGTGCGAGATCAAAATGATGGGAAGGCCGCGCTTCTTCACGTCGAGAATCAGCTCGAGCACGCGGCGCGATTCCTTGACCCCGAGCGCTGCGGTCGGCTCATCCATGATGACGACGCGCTTGGCGAAGGCCGCCGCCCGAGCGACCGCCACACCCTGCCTCTGGCCGCCGGAAAGCGTCTCCACCGGCTGATTGATGTTCTGGATCGTCATCAGTCCGAGTTCGTTGAGTTTTTCGCGCGCGAACTTTTGCATCGCGCCGCGGTCGAGGCTGAAAAACAGCTTGCCGAGGGGCGTCTTAGACTTGATTTCGCGCCCCAGGAACATGTTGTCGGCGATCGACAGGGCGGGCGACAGCGCCAGGTTCTGGTAGACGGTCTCGATGCCGGCTTCGCGGGCGTCGATCGGCGAGCGGAAGTGAATCACACTCCCGGCGAGCCTGATTTCTCCGGAGTCCGGGATCACGGCGCCGCAGAGCGCCTTGATAAGGGAGGACTTGCCGGCGCCGTTGTCGCCGATGACGGCGAGAATTTCGCCGGGGTAGAGATCGAAATCGGCATGGTCGAGAGCGGTGACGCGGCCGTAGCGCTTGACGAGGCCGCGCGCCATCAGGATGGGTTCTGCGCTCATTTGGAAACCCTCCGGATCCACTGGTCGAGCGCGACGGCGACGATGATCAGGATGCCGATGGCGAATTCCTGCCAGAGCACGTCGAGGCCGGCGAGCGAGACGGCCGATCGGAAGACGCCGACGATCAGCGCGCCGATGAGGGTGCCGACGATCGAACCGCGACCGCCGAACAGACTGGTTCCGCCGATCACCACTGCGGTGATGCTGTCGAGATTGGCGTTCGCGCCCGCCGTCGGGCTGATCGCGCCGATGCGGCCTATCAGCACCCAGCCGGCGATCGCGGATATGAACCCAGCCAGGACATAAACGCTGAGCAGGATGCGGTCGGTGCTTATGCCGGCGAGGCGCGCGGCCTCGGGGTCGTCGCCGGTGGCGTAAACGTGGCGGCCGTACGCCGTGCGATTGAGTACGTACCAGACAACGACGGCTAGCAACACGAGCAGGAAACTTCCCAAGATGATGCGCGAACCGAACACGTCGAAGGGGATACCCATCGATTGAAGGAATGGCGCTTTTTCTTCGATGTCCTGCTCGCGAATGGTGGCGCTGTCCGAATACCAGGTGTTGAGCGCCCCAATTATGCTGAGCGTGCCCAAAGTGACGATGAAGGGCGGCATCTGCAGCTTCGTGACGAGCGAACCGTTCAGTAAGCCGAACGCGATGCCGCACAACAGCCCCAACGGAAAGGCGATGAACAGCGTCACTCCATGGTCGACGGCGAGGCGTCCCATCACGACCGAAGAGATGACCATGATCACGCCGACAGAAAGATCGATGCCGGCGGTCAAGATCACCAAAGTCTGCGCGATGCCGAGAAAGCCGACGATCGTCACCTGGGTCAGCACAGTCGAAAAATTGCTGGCGGTGACGAAATGCGAATAATTGACGATCATGCCGAGCAGCAGGCCCAGGACAAGCACGACGAAGGGGACGGTGGTGGGATAGGAATGCAGGAAACGCTGCATGCGCTTCGAAAACGGAAGTTGTTCTTCCTCGAACGAAGCCTGCGCGGTTGCCGCTGCGGTCAGAACGCGCTCGAATTCCTGAGGCGGAGGCCGATCGCCTTGAGCAATTTCGGTCATCGTTCGCTCCCCGTTCCTTCGGATGTGAGTTCGTCCGGATTGGAAACCGGCGCTCGCGAGACCAAGCTCGCGAGCGCCCAGACTTCACTTTTATGACATCAAGCTACCAACCGCGCAAAAAATCAACCCCAGCAGAGCTTCATCCCCTCGGCGGTGTCGATAGATGGCACCCCCGGGACCGGATGATCGGTCACGAGCTTCTCGCCGGTATCGATGCTCTTCGGCTTCTTGCCGGTCTTGATGAATTCTGCGACCGCCTCGACGCCGTCGCTCGCCATCAGCAGCGGGTATTGCTGAGACGTGGCGCCGATAACGCCTTGCTTGACGCTCTTGATGCCGTTGCACCCGCCATCGACGGCGACCACGAGGACGCCCTTTTCCTTGCCGGCCGCCTTCAGCGCGGCGTAGCCGCCGTCCGCCGCCGGCTCGTTGATCGCGTAGACGAGGTCGATGTGATCGGCCTTCTGCAAGATCTTCTCCATCGCCGTGCGTCCGCCCTCGTCCGAACCCGACGAGAGGTCGGAGCCGACGATTTGCGGGCTGTCGCTCATCGCGTAGTGCTTGGGATCCTTGACCGGAATCCCGAACCCGGTGAGGAACCCGTTGTGGCGCAGGTAGTCCACTGTCGGCTGGTTGGCGGTGAGGTCGAGGGTGGCGATCTTGGCGTCCTTGGCCTTGTCGCCGAGCGTCGCTTTCGCCCACTGGCCGATCAGTTCGCCGGCCTTGAAGTTGTCGGTGGCGAAATTGGCGTCGGCGGCGTCGATCGGATCGAGCGGCGTGTCGAGCGTGATGACCAAGATGCCGGCGGCGCGCGCCTTCTTCACCGTCGGCACGATCGCGGTGGAGTCGCTGGGGACCAGCAGGATGCCCTTGGCGCCCGCGCTCATCAACTGCTCGATGGCGGCGACCTCGCCATCGTTGTCGCCGTCGAACTTGCCGGCGTAGGCTTGCGGCGTCAGGCCGAGTTCCTTGGCCTTCGCATCGAAGCCCTGCTTCATCTTGACGAAGAACGGATTCGTATTGGTCTTGGTGACCAAGCCGACGATGTCGGCCGCGGACGACGGGGCGCTCGTGAGAGCGAGCGAAAGCGCCGCGATGGCGACGGTCGTGAATATTGCTGACTTCCTGGACATGGATTCCTCCCGATACGATTACTGTCGCGACGATGGCGCTTCGCGCCTTGAACTCTCGAAACGCCGACCCGCCTCTTCAGGAGCCGAGCCCACGTCGTCGCGTCGCTATAGGGACAAAAAATACGGCGAAAGTCAATGGATAATTCAATCGGCCTGAATTATTATTGACTTGTCGCCTCGGCCCGTCCATTGTCCCGCTCAACGAAATGGCCTCGCTCCGATCGAGGCCGCGGGCGCGAAGCCCCATTCGCGACGCCAGGGACGGACGATCGAGGAGCGCATGCCGGGAACGGTCGAGCCCAATTCCGCGTCCGCGCCGATTTCGATGGCGAGCGGCGCAGATCAAACGGGCGTGCGCCTCTACAACGAAAGGCTGATTCTTTCGCTGGTGCGACGTTTCGGATGGCTTTCCAAGATCGAAGTCGCGAGAATGACCGGCCTTTCCGTTCAATCGACCTCCGCCATCATGAATCGGCTTCAGGCCGACGGCTTGCTGCGTCGCGAGGCGCCCATGCGCGGACGGGTCGGCCAGCCCACAGTTCCCCTTTCGCTCGATCCGGAAGGCGCCTTTTCGCTCGGACTGAAGATCGGACGCCGCAGCTGCGATCTCGTCCTGATCGATTTTTGCGGGGCCGTCCATCGCCGGGCGCGCGAGACGTTCGCGTATCCGACGCCCGACCTCGTCCTGAATTTCGTAAAGCGCGCTCTCCCGTCGATCCAAGGCGCCATGACCCCGGCGCAGTTGCGACGCATCGCCGGTCTCGGCATCGCTGTGCCGTTTCAGCTATGGAACTGGTCGGCCGAAATCGGCGCGCCGCCCGGCGCGATGGAGGTATGGCGTTCGTTTTCGATCCTGGAGGAAGTCGATCGACTCTCTGGGTTTCCCGTTACGATCTGCAATGACGCGACCTCGGCCTGCGCGGCCGAATTCTTCTTCGGCGAGGCCTGGCGGCAGCGCGATTTCCTATATTTTTTTCTAGGCTCGTTCGTGGGCGGCGGACTTGTCCTGGACGGCGCCCTCTACACCGGCCGGACCGGCAACGCCGCGGCGTTGGGATCGATGCCGATCGCCGCTTGCGAGCGCGGCAGCGGCTCGACTACGCAATTGATCGCGCGCGCCTCGCTCTACCAACTCGAGCGCCTTCTCGAAGCGGCGGGACGCGACCCCTCGTCGATGTGGCGAACGCCCGAGAGTTGGGACGACTTCGGACCGCATCTCGAGCGCTGGATCGAGGAGGTCTCTTTGGCGCTCGCCCAGGCCTCCATCGCCGCGATTTCAGTCATCGACGTCGCGGCGATCGTCATCGACGGCGCGATGCCGATCGAAGTTCGCCAGAAGCTCTGCCTCCGGGTCGCCGCGCTAGTCGAAACGCTCGACCGACGCGGCCTGTCCGACGTGAAGATCATCTGCGGCGTCGTCGGCGCGGACGCGCGCGCTATCGGCGCCGCCGCGGTGCCGCTGATCAAGAACTTTGCGCGCGACCGCGAAGTGTTGTTTAAGGACGCGCTCAACGGATCTGGCTGAAGCGATGACCAGCCGGTCCGGCGCCCCCGCTAACTCGTGAGGTTGAAATGGCGGCGAAATTCCCCAGGGTCGATCCCTTCGATCTCGTCGTGTTCGGCGGCACCGGCGACCTCGCCTATCGGAAACTCTACCCCGCGCTGTTTCGTCGCGACATGAACGAACAGCTCACGGACCCGACGCGCATCATCGGCGTCTCGCGACGGCCGCTGCCGGTGGACGCGTTTCGCCGCTCGGTCTACGAGGCCTTGGCGAAGTACAACGAAGCCGACGCGAACTCGGCGGTCGATCGCTTCATGCGTCGGCTCGAGCATCTCGAGGTCGACGCCACCAGCGATGAGGGATGGGACAACCTCAAGGAGTTGCTCGGCGCGGACGAGCGCACCCGCGCCTACTACATGGCGACTGGGCCTGATCTGTTCGGGCCGATCGCCAAGCGTCTGGGCGCCGCGGGCTTGGCGACGCCGCGTTCGCGAATCATCGTGGAAAAGCCGATCGGCCGGGACGGCGCGAGCGCCGCGGCGATCAACGACGCAATCGGCGCCGTTTTCCCTGAAAAGAGCATCTTCCGCATCGACCATTATCTCGGCAAGGAATCTGTGCAGAACCTGATGGCCTTGCGTTTCGCAAATGCGTTGCTCGAGCCGCTGTGGAACAACGCCTACATCGACCATGTGCAGATCACGGTCGCGGAGACGCTGGGCGTCGAAGGGCGCGGGGCCTATTATGACCAATCCGGTGCGTTGCGGGATATGGTCCAGAACCACATGCTTCAGCTGCTGTGTCTGGTCGCGATGGAGCCGCCCTCTTCGCTGGAGGCCGACGCGCTGCGCGATGAAAAGCTGAAAGTGCTGAAATCGCTGACCCGCATCGACGATTCCAACGTTTCGGCGACCACCGTCCGCGGCCAATATCGCGCCGGCTTCGTCGAGGGCGCGCCGGCCGCTTCCTACCTGCAGGACATCGGGAAGGAAACGAGCGATACCGAGACCTTCGTGGCACTGAAAATCAGCGTCGCCAACTGGCGCTGGGCCGGCGTTCCCTTCTACATGCGCACGGGCAAGCGGCTGCCGCAGCGATATTCCGAGATCGAGGTCGGCTTCCGCCGCGTCCCGCACGCGATCTTCGAAATGGGCTCCGACGGCATACCCGCCAACCGTCTCGTCATTCGGGTGCAGCCGGACGAGGGCATCAAACTCTGGCTGATGATCAAGTACCCGGGCTCGGGTAACATGCGGCTGCAACACGTGCCGCTCGACATGAGTTTCGCCGAGACCTTCTCGACGCCTTCCCCGGAGGCCTACGAACGTTTGCTGATGGACGCAATCCGCGGCAACGCCGCGCTGTTCATGCGGCGCGACGAGGTCGAGGCGGCGTGGCGCTTCATCGATCCGATCCGCGAGGCCTGGAGCCAAGTGGGCGAACCGCCGCGCCCCTATGCCGCGGGAACCTGGGGCCCTGCGGCCTCGATCGCGCTCATCGAGCGCGACGGCCGCACCTGGAACGAGGAGTTTGAATGATGGAACCCGCCCCCGAGCGCCGCGAATTCGCGAGCGGCGCCGAACTCGCCCCCGCCTTCGCGGCCTGGACGGCGGACTGGCTCCGGTCCGCTATCGAGGCGCGCGGCATGGCCTTGCTCGTCGTCTCCGGCGGCTCGACGCCGAAGCGTTATTTTCAGGCGCTGTCGACCGAGCCGCTCGACTGGACGCGCGTAGCCGTCACGCTCGCGGACGAACGAAGGGTGCCCGACGATAGCCCGCGCTCGAATGCGCGTCTCGTCCGTGAGAATTTGCTCGTCGGCCCGGCCGCTCGCGCACAATTCGCTCCGCTGGCCGACTCCCGGCTGCCGCCGGAGCGGGAACTCGCCGCGGCCGGCGCGCGCGTCGCGCGGCTGCCGCTGCCCGCCGATCTCGTCGTGCTCGGGATGGGCGACGACGGGCACACCGCTTCGTGGTTTCCCCATGCCGCAGGTCTCGCCGAAGCGATGGACCCGGCGGCGCGCTCGCTGGTGGCGTCGATCGCGGCGCCCGATGGCCTCGAGCCGCGGCTGACGCTGACCGG
>DASXYQ010000116.1:0-5405 GCA_036502445.1 Roseiarcus sp.
ATATTAGAAGTCTAATATTCAAGTCAAAAAAAGAGCGCGGCCGCGGGGGGGCGGCCGCGCCGGGAGCTGAGATGGATTCAGGAGTCGACGCTGCCTTGCGTCGGGCGGGGGCGGCGCATCGAATCGCCGTGGAGCGGGCGCTCGCTCCCTTAGACGTCACGCCAGCGCAGTTCGCGGTCCTTCAGGTTGTTGCGGACGCCCCCGGCGTGAGCAGCGCGGATGTCGCGCGGATCGAGCGCCTGACACCCGCGACCATGAGCGTCATCGTCGCCAATCTCGAACGCAAGGGCGCATTGATCAGGCGCGCACACGCAAAGAACGCCCGCATCCAATGTCTGGAGGCGACCGAGATTGGTGTCCAATTGATGCGGTGTGGTCGAGCGCAAGTGCAGGCGCTGCAGAAGCGCATCGTAGCCGCCATGCCCGCCGAGGCCGCAGCCGCGATCGACGTATGGCTGCGGCGGGTGGCGGCAATCGAGGTTTGACGGGTCATCAGACTTGCTCAATTCCCTGGAATAGGAAAGACGGGTGAGTCGGCGTCGATCTCGGGTCGGTCGGATGTGAAGGGTGAGGATGAACGTTTTGATTCTCGGCGCCGGCGCTCGCGAGCACGCGCTGGCGCTCGCGGCGGCCAAATCACCGCGGCTGGGACGAATGTTCGTCGCGCCGGGCAATCCCGGCTGCGCCGCGGTCGCGGCAATCGCCGCGATCGACATTCGCGATCATGCAGCGGTCGTCGGCTTCTGTCGCGACAACGCCGTCGACCTCGTGGTCGTGGGCCCAGAGGCGCCGCTCGTGGCGGGCATCGCCGACGATCTCGAGGCGGCCGGGATCGCCTGTTTCGGGCCGAGCCGGGCGGCGGCCCAACTCGAAGGATCCAAGGGGTTCACAAAAGATTTCTGCCGCGAGTTCGGGGTGCCGACGGGCGATTACCGGCGCTTTCGCGACAGAGGCGCGGCGCTGGACTACGTTCGCCACAACGGCGCGCCAATCGTCGTTAAGGCGGATGGATTGGCGGCGGGCAAAGGCGTCGTCGTCGCGATGACGCTCGCCGAGGCTGAAGACGCCCTCAACGCTATTTTCGACGGGGCCTTCGGCGAGGCCGGCGCTGAAGTCGTCGTGGAGGAATTTCTCCGGGGCGAAGAGATTTCGTTTTTCGCGCTCAGCGACGGGGTCCGCGCGACGCCATTCGGCAGCGCGCGGGATCACAAGCGGGTCGGAGACGGCGACACGGGTCCGAACACGGGCGGCATGGGCGCCTATTCGCCGCCGTCGCTGATGACGCCCGCGTCAATCGAGCGGGTGATGCGCGAGATCGTCTCGCCCACCGTCGCGGGAATGAGGGCGCGAGGGACGCCGTTTCGCGGAGTTCTCTTCGCGGGCTTGATGATAGGTGATGGCGGCCCCAAGCTGATCGAATTCAACGTACGGTTCGGCGATCCCGAGGCCGAGGTGATTCTGACCCGGTTGCAGGACGATCTGCTCGAATTCCTGAGGGGCGCCGCCATCGGCGCGCTGCCGGAGCGAGCGCCGGAATTCTCGGAAGACACAGCTCTGGCCGTCGTCATGGCCGCTCGCGGCTATCCCGGCCCTGCTGCAAAGGGCTCGCGGATCGGCGGATTGCGCGAAGCTGCGCACTTGCCGGGCGTTTCCATTCTGCACGCGGGAACCCGTCGCGACGGCGATGCGGTCGTCGCCGACGGCGGTCGGGTACTTGCGGTCACGGCTATCGGGCACGACCTTGCCGAGGCGCGGGCGCGCGCCTACGCCGCCGTCGATCGCGTGGATTGGCCGGCCGGATTTTGTCGTCGAGACATCGGCTCGCAGACGACGAGAGGGTCGATCTCCACATGAAATTGTTCGACGACGGTCCTGTCGTGCGGAGGCGGACGGCTTCGCCCACCGTGGCGATCGCCTTGGGCGGCGGCGGCGCCCGCGGGCTCGCGCATATCGTGGCTCTGGAAGCGCTGGAAGAGCTGGGAATTCGGCCCGTCGTAATCGCGGGGACGTCGATCGGCTCCATAGTCGGCGCGATCTTCGCCTCGGGCCTGGAGGCGCGGCAAATCCACGCTCATGTCAAGGCGACGCTGCGCAGTCGAGCGCGGGTGATGGCCAAACTCATGCGGGCGCGGGTCGGCCGCTTTTCTGACCTCGTATTCAAAGGCGGCGGCAATCCTGTCTTGCTCGACGCCGAGACCTGCCTGGATCTTTTCTGGCCAGACAAAGTTCCGCCCTATTTCAGCCAATTGTCGATACCGCTCCTCGTCGTCGCGACAGACTTTCACGCTTGCCGGGAAGTCGTCTTCTCATCGGGAGCTCTGGCGCCCGCGGTGGCGAGTTCCATGGCGATACCTGGCCTCTTTCGGCCCGTGCAATCCTCTGGGCGGGTGCTGATCGACGGCGGCGCGGTCAACCCGCTGCCCTACGACCTCTTGTTTGATCACGCCGACATCGTCGTAGCGGTCGACGTCACCTTCGGCGGCAGAATGCGCGATCGGCGGATGCCGACGCTGTTCGGCTCGATATTCGGCTCGGCGCAAATAATGCAGGGCGCTATCACCGCGCAGAAGATCAAGCTGCGCCCGCCCGACATATTATTGCGGCCCGCGGTCGAGCGATTCAATGTCTTGGAATTCATGCGAGCAGGTCAAATCCTGCTCGCCGCGGAACCTGCGAAGGATGAGCTGAAGCGCGCGGTCAGCGCGCGGATGGCAGCGCTGCAGCTGACGTGAAGCGCGCGCCGATTCGGATGTTTCCGCCGCGCATCAACTCGGCTCCGGACATGGGCGATTTTCCCGCGCGCTGCGCTTCGCGCGCTCGGATCGCACCATCGCCGCAGGCGACTGTCAATTCGTCGTCGAGGACGCGCCCAGGCGGACCGCTCGCTTCAACCGTCTCGACGCGAAGGAATTTGATGCGTTCCATCGCGCCGCCGATCTCGATTTCGGAATGGGCGCCAGGCGAGGGCGACAATCCGTGGATGTGATTGCGAACGCTTGGCGCGTCGGCCGTCCAGTCGATCGGAGTTTCGCTCTTGTCGATTTTGCGCGCGTAAACAATCCCATCCGTGCGCTGTGGATCAAAAATCAATCGGCGGGCCGCAAAATCGTCCCAGCATTCGCTCAGCAGCCGCGCGCCCAACGCCGACAGGACGCTTGTCAAATCTCCCGCCGTGTCCTGCGCGTGAATCGGCGCTCGCGCTTCCCGCGCGACGGGGCCCGTGTCGAGGCCTTCTTCCATCCGCATCAGTCCGATGCCCGTTCCTGCGTCGCCAGCCATGATGGCGCGCTGGATCGGCGCGGCGCCGCGCCAGCGCGGCAACAGGGACGCATGCAGATTGAGGCAACCGAGGTTCGGCGCCTGGAGGACTGGCGGCGGCAGTATCAAGCCGTAGGCGGATACGACAGCTGCGTCCGCTCCGAGGTTTCGGAATTCCTCCTGTGCCTCAGCCGTGCGCAAAGTGGCGGGCGTCAGAACACGCAATCCCAGAGCTTCCGCTCTCGAGCGAATGGGCGTCTTCGTCAGGCCCAGCCCGCGCCGGCCCGCAGGCTTCGGGGCCTTGCAGTAGACGCCGACGATCTCCAAGTCCAGATCGACGAGCGCGTCCAACGCCGGTACCGCGAAGTCGGGGCTCCCCATGAAGATCACGCGCATGGCGCGGCGAATAGCATCGGGCGCCGGGGCCGTCAAAAGACGCCGAGGTCATTGTGAACGGCATTGGCGCGAAGAGCGTTTTTGATTTGCGCGTCTATTACGAAGACACGGATTTTTCGGGCCGCGTCTACCATGCCTCCTACTTGCGTTTTCTCGAGCGCGGACGCACGGAATGGTTGCGAGCGCTCGGGTTCGATCATACGACGCTGGCGGGCGAGGTCGGACTGTTTTTCGCAGTGCGCGGACTGCAGATCGAGTACGTGGCGCCCGCGCTGATGGACGATGCGTTGACGATCGAGACCGAATTCGTCGGGACGCGCGGGGCCATCATGGAACTCGACCAGCAGGTCCTGCGGCGAGGCAAACTGCTTGTTCGCGCCTCCGTTCGTGTCGTCACGATAAGGAACGATCGGCCGGTGCGCGCGCCTCGCGACCTGCTCGCGCGCTTGGGCTCGCGATGAATCGCTCGGGGTCGATAGCCCTGTCCGGACGATCGGCCAGTGAGGCGAGCCGCTCGGCGAGGATCGGGCAGCCGATAGCGAGCTCTGGCCGTCACGTCGGAAATTGTCGCCGTGATTGGGTCGGAGATTCGATCATTGTGCTCAATCACTCAGTTATCAGCTGCGGACCCTGCTGCACAGTTTCCGGCCCAGTTTGGGCGCTGAAGGCACCCGCGAGAGGAGGCCTTTGCACTGTCGAGACAATGGCGAGCCTACCTACAGGTGGGCGGTGCGCAGCCTGACGACTTCCGCTTCCAATGTAGCCAGCCTGACGTCATACGCCGCCTGATTGGCCAGGATCGTTGAAATCTTCTTCATTTCATCCTTGACTTCTTTGACATCGTCCTTCAGCCCGTGGATCGATGCGATATTCATGACGGCGACGCACAATCCGCCACCAAGGACGCTAACGATGGACGCGATCTGTCCGAGGTCGATATTCGAGCTTACGGTGATCATCGCCAATTGATTCCTTATGCCGGCTCGGATCGCACGCGGGAGTGTCTCTGCGATATCGTCGCTAGATACTGGGGCTAACTCGAGCGCCTCGATAACCCGTGCGCCTATATGCTCGCGACGTGCCCCCTTCAAAGCTTGATCGAGCGTCCTTGCGCGTTTCATCCAGGCCTCTAGCTCGAAGAACGGCGCGCCGTTCCTCTTCGAGCACCTCGACGCGCCCTACAATAGCCAGCTCTCTGAGGAGCCAGTACAATTCAGCGACCGCGCGGTCGAGCGAGTCAACACGGCCGTCGCCCATCACTTCGCAGCCGGGACAGTCGTATCCGCCTGGATCATCGCCCAAGCTGTAAGCAGTGAGCCGAAAGCCGCCGAGATGTTGGTTGGAGGGTTCGCGCAGATCGAATTCACGACCAAGGCGGCTTTGGCTTCGTCAGCGATCTCAGTGGCCGAGAGTCGGCTCTTGAGCTGCGCGAAATAGCCTTCCGCGACGGTGACGATCGCGCAGGCCGTCGGAATGTCGTTGCTGGCGAGCGTGGCCAGGGCGTTGTTGGCGGCGGTCACGCCCGAGGAGACGGAATTGCAGCCGGCGAGCGGGATGGCGCAGACGAACGCGCCCGCGAAAGCGAGTTTGTGCATGGGGATTGTCCTTTGAATGAGGGAGCGAATGGCGAAGGGCGAGTGTCGAATGGTGGTTGGCGCGGGGGATCGCTATTCGCTATTCGCCATTCACCACTTCGAAGCACTTATCAGAGCGCGTTTTCGAGCCCGGCAATCGTCGACATCATCTGTCCG
>DASXYQ010000117.1:0-4032 GCA_036502445.1 Roseiarcus sp.
AGAGCCTGAAACAATGGCGCGACCGGGTTATGTTTCTGCGCCGCGCCGAGGAAGGCGTCTGGCCCGACCTTTCCGACAAAACGCTCGCCGCCTCGCCGGATTGGCTCGCGCCGTTTCTCCTGGGCAAGACGAGCCTTGCCGACGTCGGCGCGGACGACCTCGCTCGGGCGCTGCATTCACAGCTCGACCCTGCGCTCGTTCGGCGGCTCGACAGCGACGCGCCGACGCATTTCGTGGCCCCGACCGGCACAGCGGCGGCAGTCGACTACGCAGCCGAGGGCGGCCCCAGCATCGCGCTACGCGTGCAGGAACTGTTCGGCCTCTCGACCCATCCCGCTCTCGCCGGCGGGCGGGCGCCGCTGACGCTGCATCTGCTGTCGCCCGCGCATCGGCCAATCCAGATCACGCGCGATTTGCCCGGCTTCTGGAACGGGTCCTGGTCGGCCGTGCGCTCGGACCTGCGGGGCCGCTACCCCAGACATTTCTGGCCCGAGAATCCTGCCGCCGCCGCGCCCACGACGCGGGCCAAACCGCGAACGCACACATGAGAGGGGCCCGCGGCGAGGCGACCGATTTTCGCAGCGTGCTTTGGTTGCAAGCGGGTGGCGCGAGGCCTGTTGTCAGCTCAGCGTGAAACCATGAGCCAGCGGGTCGCGATCGTCTACGAAGATCGTGTTGTAGCCCGTCTTCCGCGCCCACCCCGCGACGCTGGGGAGGATCGCCGGGCACCCGCCGACTTCGGCGAGGCCTTCGATCCGGCAGTCGAACATCGTGCCGATCAGGCTTTCGTGCACGAAGTCGGCGCCCGCGGCGAGGCGGCCTTTCGCGAACAGCTGCGCCATGCGCGCGGAGGAGCCCGTTCCACACGGCGATCGGTCGATCGCCTTTTCACCGTAGAACACCGCGTTGCGGGCATGCGCGCGCGCATTCTTTGGCTTGTCGCACCACATGACATGGCTGACGCCGCGGATGCGGGGCTCCAGAGGATGGACCGGCGCGAGCGCTTCCTGAGCGGCCTTCCTGACCAGAGGGCTGACGCGCAGGATTTCCAGCGCACTCGTCGCATCGAGGCCTCGCCAGGAAGGTTGCGGCTCGACGATGGCGTAGAAATTGCCGCCGTAGGCGAGGTCGATCACGAGTTCCCCGATCTCGGGCACGTCCAGACGCACTTCCGCCGCGTGCAAAAAGCTCGCGACGTTGAACAGCCGGACGTTGGCGACCTCGGCGCCATCCATCTCGAATTCGACGTCCACCCGGCCCGCCGGCGCCTCGATCGCGAGCTGGCCCGCGCGCCTCGGCGTCACGAGCCCTTCTTCGATCGCGACCGTCACCGTGCCGATCGTTCCGTGCCCGCACATCGGCAGGCAGCCGCTCACCTCGATGAAGAGCACGCCGAGTTCGCAATCCTCACGGACTGACGGATAGAGAATCGACCCCGACATCACGTCATGGCCGCGCGGTTCGAACATCAGCGCCCGCCGCACCCAGTCGAATTCGCGCAAGAAGGCCTCGCGTCGATCCGCCATCGAGGCGTGCGGCAGCCTGGGCGCGCCGCCCACGACGACGCGAACCGGATTGCCGCAGGTATGCGCGTCGATGCAGGAAAACGTATGTTTAGCCAGGACCAACCCCTTCAGACGCCGCTCATTGGTTGTATTTGGCGCGCGCGCTTCCCCTCTGTGGCTCGGAACTATCCAGCGTCAAGCAGCCTGCATATGCACTAGCTCCGCGGTCACCGACCGCGAGGCCGCGGGGCGCTCGACGTCATGGCCTTCGGGTTTCCGTCTCCGCCTCGGCTTCCGCCCGCTCGCGAAGCTCGTCCAATGTCACCTTATACCCTGTTTCCAGGTCCGTAACGGTGACGTTGGGTCGGTGGGCCGCGATGTATTCCTCGGCGAGCGCCAGCGCTTCCCGCGCCGTTTCCTCGCGATTTCCCAAGACGCCGATCTCAGTTCCCCAACCGACGGAGTATAGCATTTGACGCTCCTAGGTCCCGAAAAAACAAAGGTCGGGGTGGCGCGAGCGCGATTCAACCCCTCGAATTTCATTTCGAGACAAAGCCCGCTCGAGCGAAGCGCGCGATCGAATAGGGCGTCATGTCGATCGGCGGCGTCCGTTCGCCGATGAGATCCGCGATCAGTCTGCCCGTGGTCGCGGCTTGCGTGAGACCGAGATGGCCGTGACCGCAGGCGTAGAGGATATTTCGCCGGCGGGGCGAGCGCCCGATGATCGGCAGGCTGTCGGGGGTCGCTGGACGATGGCCCATCCAGGCCACGCCGTCTTCCGTACGCAAGCCCGGCAGATAAAGCCGCGCGAGCGCCAGCAACGCCTCGGAGCGTCGAAAATTCGGGGGTGCCTCGAGGCCCGCGAATTCAGCGGCGCCGCCGATGCGAAGCCCAAACGCCAGCGGCGTCGCGACGAACTTGCGCTCCGCGAAAATGATTTCCCTCGATAGCGCGACGCCGGACGCCGGCAGGGTCGTGTTGTAGCCCCGTTCGGACTCGATGAAAGCCCGATCGCCGATCCGCTTCGCGAGCCGCGCCGACCAGGCGCCGGCCGCCACCACGCACTCCGCGAAGGGGACGCGCCGCCCGTGCGGGGTCACAACGTTCGCCCCGTCGAAGTCGACCGCCTCGCCGACCACGATCGCGGCCCCTCGGCTGCGCGCCCAATCGCGCAGGGCGGCTACTAGCCGCCGGGGATCGAAGACGTGCGACCACGTCGGCAATTCGATCGCGCATTTGATTCGCGGCCCCAGTGCGGGCTCCTTGGCTCGGGCTTCGGCGCCTGCGATGCGCTCGAAGGCTATGCCCAATTTCGCGCGCAAATCCCATTCCGCTCGGTCGCGCGCGAGCCCTTCCTCGCTCTCGTAGACGCAGAGCGCGCCGACGCGGTGCAGTTCGCCGCCCAGGCCGATCGCGTCGAGCATCGGCGTGAGATCGTCGTAGGTTCGCGAGTTGAGGGCGGCGAGCGCCCTCGCGCCGCCTTCGACGAGGCGAGGGCTTCCCGCGCGCGAGAAGCGATACAGCCAGGGCAGCAGTTCCGGCAAATGGCCGGGGCGAATCGAGAGCGGGCCGAGCGGATCGATCAGCCACCCCGGCACGCGCGCCCACAAACCGGGATGCGACGCCGGAACAACCTCAGGAACCGCGATGCCGCCCGCGTTGCCGTGCGAAGCCCTGTCGCCCTCGGGATCGCGATCCAGGATCGTGACGCGATGTCCATCCTGCAACAGATGAAAGGCGCAGCCCAGACCGACGATTCCGGCGCCCACGACCACGACCTCGGTCATCCCCTCGGCCCCTGCAGCGAAGCCCGCCGTCAAGCGTCTCGCTTGCGTCGCGCCAGTTCGGCCTTGGTCCGCTGGATGATCGCGGCCACTCGCTCGCGCTCGGCGCCCGTCAGGACCATACGCGGCGCGCGCAGATGCTCGGACGCGCCCCAGGTCAGATGCTCGGCGAACTTGATGTATTGAACCAGCTTCACGTGGGTATCAAGATGGAACGCGTCGATCATGATCTTGTAGAGAGCGCGAGCCAGCTCGAACTGGCCTCGCGCGCAGAGGTTGAACAGTTCGACGCACTCGTGCGGCCAGGCGTTGGTCATGCCGGACACCCAGCCGGTCGCGCCCGCCGCCACGCTCTCGAGAACGAAGTCGTCGATGCCGCAGAACACCAGGAACCGATCGCCGCAGCGCTTCTGAATGTCTGTCACGCGGCGAACGTCGTAGGATTCTTCCTTGATGCAGACGAGGTTTTCAATATCGGACATCTCTTCCAGCAGTTCCGGGGTGACGTCGAGCCGATAGGCGACGGGATTGTTATAGATCATGAGACCCAGGGACGGCGCGGCCGCGCCGATCGCCTTGAAATAGGCAATCGTCTCGCGCGGATCGGTCTTGTATGTGAGGGCGGGGAAAACCATCAGACCGTCGATGCCGAGGCCTTCGCACGAGCGAGCCCAAGCGACGGCGTCCCGCGTCGTATTCTCCGCAAGGCCAGACAAGAGCGGGACGCGGTCCGCGACGACCTC
>DASXYQ010000118.1:0-6834 GCA_036502445.1 Roseiarcus sp.
ACCAGCGCGCCGGACGATCCGAACGCCGAGGAGGCGAAGGCCTGGCCCTCGATCAGGGGCATGGCGAGCGCGACCCCGGGGACCTTCGAAACCCGATCGGTCACGGCGTCGTAGTCGGTCAGTGGCGTCTCGACGGCCTCGAGGAACATATGGCCGTTGAGGCCGATCAGCTTGTCGAGCAGATCGTGGCGAAAGCCGTTCATCACCGCCATCACGACGATCAGCGCGGCGACTCCCAGCACGATGCCGAGAAACGAAAAGCCGGCGATCACCGAGATCGAGCCTTGCGCGCGGCGCGCGCGCAAGTAGCGCAGCGCGATCATCCATTCGAACGCGGAGAACGGGTGCGTCTTGAGCGGCGCAGGACGGGCGGCCTCGGTTTCGAGAGCGGCGACGGTCATGCGGCAAGGCCCGAGCGCTCCACCCCTGACCCCTCCCCGTGAGAACGGGGAGGGGAAATCGGGCGCCTCTCGTCTCCCCTCCCCGCCTCTTGCGGGGAGGGGCTGGGGCTCTTCATCAGCGCCTCGCCGCCCTTCATCCGATGCCCCCGAGCCGGGCGATCGCGGCCTCGAGGCTCACGAGTTCGCGCTCTCCCGAGCGCCGGTCCTTGATTTCGACCTTGCCGTCGGCGAGGCCCTTGGGGCCGACGATCACCTGGTGCGGCAGGCCGATCAGGTCCATCGTCGCGAATTTGGCGCCGGGGCGGTCTTCGCGGTCGTCGTAGAGCGTCTCGATTCCGGCCCTGGCTAGAGCCCCCTCGACGCGCGCACAGGCGGCGTCGCACGCGGAATCGCCGACCTTCAGATTGATCACGCCCACGTCGAACGGCGCGATGCCCCGCGACCAGATCATGCCCGCGTCATCGTGGTTGGCCTCGATCAAGGCCGCGGCCAGCCGGGTCGGGCCGATGCCGTAGGAACCCATGTGCACCGCATGCTCCTTGCCGTCGGGGCCGTTTACCACCGCCTTCATCGGAGCCGAATACTTGGTTCCGAAGTAGAAAATATGGCCGACCTCGATCCCTCGCGCGGAAATGCGCGAGGCCTCCTCGATGCGCTCGAAAGCGGCCGGGTCATGCTTTTCCGAGGTCGCGGCATAGCGCGAGGTCCACTTGTCGACGACGCCCTGCATCGCGCTCGCGCTGTCGAAGTCGATGTCCTCGGGCGGCGGCGCGAACGTGAGATAGTCCCTGTGGCAATAGACTTCGCTTTCGCCGGTCGAGGCGAGAACGATGAATTCGTGGCTGAGATCGCCGCCGATCGGACCGGTGTCGGCGACCATCGGAATCGCGGTGAGGCCGAGCCGCGCGAAGGTGCGCAAATAAGCGGTGAACATCTTGTTGTAGGAATGGCGCGCCCCGGCGGCGTCCAGATCGAAGGAATAGGCGTCCTTCATCAAGAACTCGCGGCTGCGCATCACGCCAAAGCGCGGACGCACCTCGTCGCGGAACTTCCATTGGATGTGATAGAGATTCAGCGGCAGGTCTTTGTAGGAACGAACGCTCGCACGGAAAATCTCTGTGATCATTTCCTCGTTGGTCGGCCCGAACAGCATATCGCGGTCGTGGCGGTCCTTGATGCGCAGCATTTCCTTGCCGTAGTCGTCGTAGCGGCCCGACTCGCGCCAGAGGTCCGCCGACTGGATCGTCGGCATCAGGAGCTCGATCGCGCCGGAGCGGTTCTGCTCCTCGCGGACGACTTGCTCGATCTTCTGCAAGACGCGCAGGCCGAGCGGTAGCCAGGCGTAGACGCCGGCGGCTTCCTGCCGGATCATTCCGGCGCGCAGCATCAGCCGATGCGAGACGATCTCCGCCTCCTTCGGCGTTTCTCGGAGGATCGGCAGGAAATAGCGGGACAGGCGCATGCGGGAACTCGGCGCGAGACGAATCGGGAGCGATCTACCACGATTATTGCGATTCATGCCCTCAATGCGGCGCCGAGCGCAAGCCGTTGGGCGAAAACGCAGGAATCCTTCGTTGGCATGACCAGCTATCTGCCCTCTTCGCGGCTGTGCCATACACGAAATGATGACGGTTGCGCCCCTCGGGCTCGACAACATATCGGAGGACATAGGCGCCAGCGCCGAACGCGACGAACCATTCCCGACGGTCCGTTTCGCCTCGCATGGGGCGCCCAACGAGTGGATTGGCGCCCAAAAAGTCCGCGCCATCCAATATCGCTGCGGCCGCGCGAGCAGCGGCGTTTGGATTCCTACTCAACAGGAACTCGTGCAATCTAGCGATATCAGCGAGAGCTTCCGGAAGCCATCTTATCGCGGGCAAGGCGAGTTCTTGCCGGCGGCGAGATCCCGTAGCCAAGCCGCTGCCTCTTCATGAGATACCGCTTCGCCGGTCGATCGGTATCGCTGCAGGCGTTCAGCGTCCTCGCGCTTTTCCCGTTCGAAACTTTCCTCGCGATCTAGATAGTCGCGGATCGCCGCCCCGATGAGCGCGTGCGGCGGACTCCGCCTTAGCTCGCCCAGAGCCCTCAGCCGACCATGGGTTTCCGAGTCGAGTTTAATGCTCTGCGTGATCATCGTCCATCACCACTGATCCAAGCATGCCCGCAACCATAGCCGCTTTCGAATTGTTGATTGTATCGGATCACGGTTTCGTGATCACCGCAATCGTAACGAGGCCTTGCGGATCACGTAGTTCCCTCTGCAAAGCCGATATGTATATGTTCGGCCTCGCAGGCGCGGCCCCGGCCGGCGCTGTCACCGTCCCCAGTCGAGAGGAAACCTGCCCATGAACGCCAAGACCGCTTTCACCGCCGCGTCCCTCGCCGGCTCGCTCGCCGCCGCCCTCGCCGTCGCCACCGCCGCCAAGGCCGGCCCTGCCCCGGTCCAGCCCGGCGCCGACAAGTGCTATGGGGTCTCGCTCGCGGGCAAGAACGATTGCGCCGCCGGCGCCGGTACGAGCTGCGCGGGCACGTCCGCGGTCGATTACGATCCGCATGCCTGGAAATACGTCGCCAAGGGCACCTGCGAAAGCATGACGACGCCCAAGGGCCACGGCTCGCTGACCCAGATGTGATCTGACACAGGCGCTTTTGGCCGCACCGAACCGAGCGCGGTCCCGCCGCCGGTCCCTTATCGGAGATGCGCATCCCAAAAACAGGCCGCGGTCGGCGACCGCAGCCGGCCTCCTATCCCGCATGGGCCGTGGACGAGGCGCCCTTGTGCGTCCGTTTGATCGGGCCTAGGCTCACATGGAAAGCTTGGGCAAGTCGGCGAAGAGGAATCGACCCATGCCGCGTTGGCTCGCGTTGGCGTTGGCTCTGGCTTGGCTGGCGCCTTGCCCCGCGCTGGCGGGAGGCGCCGCGGATCTGACGCGGCAGACCTTGGAGAGCGGCCATCTCCAACCCGGCGAGGCCGACTTGACGGCGCACGTCGCCGCCGACCCGAAGGACAATGAAGCCCGGTTCGGTCTCGGAATGGTCCGTTTTGCGCAGGCGCTCGAACATTTCGGACAGCGGCAGTATCGCTATGGCCTGCGTGCGCCCGCCAACGAGATCGTTCCGATCTTGCGGATGCCGGTTCCCGCCAATCCGGCGCCCGAGGCGTTGACCTACGAATCCCAGCGGGAGAGTCTGCAGGCGCTGCTCGATGATTTCGCGAAGGTCGAGGCCACGCTGGCGCCGATGACGGATGCCGAGACCAAGATCGTGATCGATCTCGATGCGGTCAGGTTTGATTTCCGCGGCGACGGCAAACCCGACGAATCGGAGACCCTCGGCGCCATCTTGACGTCGCTGCGGAACGCCGGCCGTACACCGCCGACGCCGGAGCCCGGCAAGTTCGAGGTCAAATTCGACAATGCCGACGCCTATTGGCTGCGCGGCTATTGCCATCTGTTGTCGGCTTCGCTGGAATTTGTTCTCGCCTACGACTGGCGCAACACATTCGAACGCGCCGGCCGGCTGTTTTATCCACGCGTGGAGCCGCCGCTTCCCGTCGGGAAGCATCCGCTGGCACAAAAGCGCGACGGTTTTCTCCGCGATTCTGATGAGATCGCGGATTTCATCGTCCTGGTCCACGAAATCCGCTGGCCTCTGTCGGATGCGGCGCGTCTGCAAGCCGCGCATACGCATCTGAAGCAGGTCGTCGCGATGAGCCGCGCGAGCTGGAAGTCGATCCTCGCGGAAACCGACGACGATCGCGAGTGGATTCCCGGCCCGCAGCAAAAGAATGGCGTGATCACGAGCATGCCGGTCACCCAGGAGCAGGTCGACGCCTGGCTCCACGCGCTGGACGACTTCGACGCCGTCCTGGACGGAAGGAAGCTGCTTCCGCACTGGCGTTTCGCTCAGGGCTTCAATCTGAAGCGCGCGTTCTTCGAGCCGCGCGACTTCGATCTCGTGCTGTGGGCTGATGGCATCAGCGCCGCGCCCTATCTCGAGGACGGCGAGGTGCTGGGCGGCTCGGATTGGAGCGAATTGAACCGGGCCTTCCACGGGAATTTCCCCGGCTACGCCTTGTGGTTCAATTGAGGGAGCGCGGTCGCGGCCGGGACTTTCAGCTGGGGTCACTGCTGAGGCAGATGGGTATCGCCTTTAGTGAGACGGGCAGTTTAATTTAAGCAAGACATCCCGCTTGAGGATTGGGATAAAGTGAAATCTTTGTTTACGCCTGACAAGGAGGACCCCGACTACGTCTACTTTTATCCGTTGCAGTGGTCTGTGGCTGACGATATCATGGGCATTATTGGTAGGCGCGAAGGTCCATGGCTGCGTTATTACATAGAGAGTTTCGCTCACGCCTGATGGCGCGGTCGTCCTCACGCGAACTCCATGATCACCGCGTCGACCGCCAGCGAATCGCCTTCCTTGGCTACGATCTTCTTGACGGTGGCGTCGCGCTCGGCGAGCAGCACGTTCTCCATCTTCATCGCCTCGACCATGCAAAGCGGCTCGCCCGCCTTGACCTCCTGCCCCTCGCGCACCGCGATCGACTTGACGAGGCCGGGCATTGGGCAGAGCAGCGCGCGGGAGGAATCGCCGCCCTTGTGCTCGAGCATCAACGCCGCGAGCGCAGCCTCGCGCTGGGTGAAGACCCGCGCTTCGACGACGACGCCGGCGTGGGCGAGCGTGAAGCCGTTCAGGATCGGGCGCACCTGCGCCGTGACGGGCTTTTTGTCGATTTCGCCGCGCCAGACCGCCTGGCCGGGCATCCAGGTCGAATCCACCCGCACCCGCCGCGCGTCGGCGAAAATGACGTCGAGGCCGCCCTCGCGCAGCGAAACTTCCAAGTCGATGCGCGTCTTGCCGAGCAGGACCGCGCGCATCAATTCGAACTGCATGGCGCTCGGCGCGCGCAACTGCCCGGAAATCTTGCGCTTGCGGATGTTCGAGCTGTGGTCGACGTGGGCGGCGACCGCCGCCAATGCGCGCTCGGTCTCGCCCTCGGCGACCAGCGGCGAAAAGCCGTTCGGGAATTCCTCTGCTATGAAGCCGGTCGAGAGCCGGCCCGCCTGCCAGCGCTCATGCTGCATCAGCGCCGATAGGAACGGTATGTTGTGCCGGATGCCGTCTATCACGAAGGCGTCCAGAGCCTGCGCCTGCGCCTCGATCGCGCCGCGTCGATCGCCGGCGTGGGTGACGAGCTTGGCGATCATCGGATCGTACCAGATCGAGATTTCTCCGCCTTCGTAGACCCCTGTGTCGTTGCGGACCGTGACGCCCTCCCGCGTCTCCTCGAGAGGCGGCCGGTATTTCACCAGCCGCCCTGTGGATGGCAGGAACCCGCGCGTCGGATCCTCGGCGTAGACGCGGCTTTCGACCGCCCAGCCCGTCAGCTTCACGTCGGCCTGCCGCAACCGCAACGGCAGGCCGTAGGCGCTGCGGATCATCTCTTCCACGAGATCGACGCCCGTGATCAATTCCGTAACGGGATGTTCGACTTGCAGGCGCGTGTTCATCTCGAGAAAGAAGAAGCTGCGGTCCTGCCCGGCGACGAATTCGACCGTGCCTGCCGAATCGTAATCGACCGCCTTGGCCAGGGCGACCGCCTGCTCGCCCATTTTCCGCCGCGTCGCCTCGTCGAGCAGCGGCGAAGGCGCCTCCTCGATCACTTTTTGATTGCGGCGCTGGATCGAGCACTCGCGCTCGCCGAGATAGATCACGTCGCCGTGCTTGTCGCCGAGCACCTGAATTTCGACATGGCGCGGATTGACGATGAACTTCTCGACGAACACCCGATCGTCGCCGAACGAAGACTTCGCCTCGGAGCGCGCGCGAGCGAAGCCTTCGGCGACCTCTTTGCGGGAATGGGCGATGCGCATGCCCTTGCCTCCGCCGCCGGCCGAAGCCTTGATCATGACGGGATAGCCGATTTCGTCGGCGATGAAGGCCGCGTGGTCGGCCGTTTCGATCACGCCGAGATAGCCGGGGACAGTCGACACTTTGGCGGCGTTGGCGAATTTCTTCGATTCGATCTTGTCGCCCATCGCTTCGATAGCGCGCGGATTCGGGCCGATGAAGACGATTCCCGCCTCGCCGAGCGCCCGCGCGAAAGCCGCGCGCTCGGAGAGGAAGCCGTAGCCAGGATGCACCGCTTCCGCGCCCGTCTGCTTGGCGGCGGCGACGATCTTCTCGATTACGAGATAGGACTCGGCCGCCGGGGCCGGTCCGATCGCGACCGCCTCGTCGGCCATTTCCACGTGAAGCGCGTCCTTGTCGGCCTCAGAATAAACCGCGACCGTCGCGATCCCCATCCGGTGCGCGGTCCTGATGACCCGGCACGCGATCTCGCCGCGATTGGCGATCAGGATTTTCGCGAACATGCTTCCCCCAGGACAGGCGTGTTGGGTTCTAGGGGAGACGCGGGGGCTCGTCC
>DASXYQ010000119.1:0-4889 GCA_036502445.1 Roseiarcus sp.
GCCCCACCCCTATTTCAAACCGTGGGAACAAGCGGCGGCCGACGCCAAGAAGGATTTCGGAATCGCCGCGGTCGATTTCAAAGTGCCTTCCGATTGGAAGCTCAATATTCAGACCGAACTGATCGAAAGCCTCGTCGCGCAAGGTTACAAAGGTTTCGGCATTTTCCCCGGCGACGCCGTCGGCATCAATTCTACCCTGTCGGAGTTGAAGGGCGCGGGAATCCCGTCGATCGCTTTGGCCGGCTGCGCGCAGGACCCGACCGACGCGGCATTTTGCCTGGGCACCGACGTCTATCATTCCGCCTATCTCGGCACGAAAGAGCTGATCAAGGCGATGGGCGGCAAAGGCAATGTCGTTCATCTCGCGGGCCTCTTGATCGATCCCAATACGACGCTGCGCGTTAAAGCGGTCGAAACCGCGGTCGCCGAGACCAACGGCGCCGTCAAGATGCTGCAGACCGTGGCGGACACCGACGCGCAGGAAGCGGCGGACCAGAAGATCAACGCCCTGCTCGCCGCTCAGAAGAACGAGATCGGCGGCATGATCGCGACAGGCTACATCCCGTCCGTCGTCGCGTCCAAATCCCTCCGCACGCTCGGCGACAAGCGCATAAAGTTCATCGGCATCGATGACGATCCGATCGTGCTCGACGCCATAAAAGATGGTTTCGTATCGGGAACGATGGCGCAGAACCCCTATGGGCAAGGCTACGTCGGAGCCTACGTGCTCGACCTCCTCGCCAGCGGAACCTGCACGGTGAAGGCCGATGCGCCGTGGATCAAGACGCCACAGACGGCGCATTTCATCGATTCGGGGACGCTCGTGATCAACACCGCGAACATTGCGTCGTACAAAGACGACCTCAAGAAAATCACCGCGGATATTCAGAGCAAGTTCAAGACGACCTACCTGACTTGCAAGTAGCCGACGACCGGCAATTACCGAGTCGGGCGTCTTCCGCCGCCGCTCGTCATGGCCGGGCTTGACCCTGGGCTTGACCCGGTCATCCAGGCGGCGCCCTATGATGAGCATCACGCGGATGTCGGCCCTGGATGCACGGGTCAATCCTCGGATCAAGTCCGGGGACGTGCATGACGCAACGGGGACGCTTCGCCGCGCCGGGGGTCGGGGACCGCGACGTTCGCACTACGATCTATTTGGACAATAGGCATGACTGACGAAGCCGTGAGGGAACTGCCGGCGCGTCGGCGCTTCAGCGTCGGCGCGGCATCCTCCCAATTGGGCCTCCTGATCATCATCGTCGCCTTTTGGGTCGTATTCTCCTGGCGAGCCCCCGGATTTGTGTCGCCGTTCAATCTCTTCACGGTCGGGCGCGCCCTGGCCGTCGACATCGTCATCGGCTTCGCGCAGATGGCCGCGCTCGCGACCGGCGGCATGAATCTTTCGGTGGGCTCGATCGGCGTCTGCGCCGTGATGACGGGCGGCTTTCTCATGCAGACGCTCGGATTGCCAATTCCGCTCGCCATCGCGGGAGCGCTCGCACTCGGCGCCGCGCTCGGGTGGCTCAATGGATTCGTCATTACACGCACCGGCGTCAGCAGCTTCATCATCACGCTCGCCAGCGCCAATCTCTATTCCGGCGCCATGCTCATTCTGACCAGGGCGGTTCCGCTGGACAATCTGCCGAAGGAGGTTGGCGCGTTCGGAAAGTTGCGGCTCGCCGGCGCCGTGTCGCCGCTGCTGATCATCGCCCTGGCGATCGGCTCGCTGTTGTTCGTGCTCTACCGCCACTCCGTGTTGGGGCGACAAATCCTCGCCTCGGGCGCCAACGCCCGCGCCGCCAAAATGTCGGGCGTCCCGGTCGATCGCGTCGTCACGATCAGCCACGCTTTGTCCGGCCTGCTGGCGGCGACGGCGGGGATGATGGTGGTCGCGCGGCTCGGCGCGGCGATGCCGGCGACCGGAGGCGAGGACTGGTTGCTGCCGTCTTTCCTGGGGCCGGTGCTCGGCGGCACGCTGCTCTCAGGCGGCGCCGTGGCGGTGGTCGGCACGATGCTCGGCGCCTTGCTGGTGACGACGATCCGCAGCGGGTTGCTGGTCCTGCAAATCGGCAATTTCTGGCTGCAGCTCTACCTCGGCGTGATCCTTTTGCTCGCCGTTCTCGCCGATCGCTGGCGCGCGCTTCATGCGGCGCGGCGCGGAATCCCGCCATGAGTTGGTTTCGTCGCCTGCTTCTCGTCGAGTGGTCCGGCCTCGCCGCGGCC
Source organism: Roseiarcus sp. (assembly GCA_036502445.1). GTDB lineage: Bacteria > Pseudomonadota > Alphaproteobacteria > Rhizobiales > Beijerinckiaceae > Roseiarcus. Next base: position 2,227 of record DASXYQ010000119.1, read on the forward strand.
ATAGTCTTGGGCGCGATCGCGCTCAGCTTCATCGCGCCGAACTTCCTCACCGAATTCAACATCTACGTGATGTTGCGCAGCCTGAGCGTCGGCCTTCTCGTCGCCTTCGCGCAAATGATCACGTTGGGCGTCGGCCAGATGAATATCGCCGTCGGCGCGCTCGGCGGGCTGACGGCCATCATCTTCGGCGCGACGATGGAGCTGTACGGTTTTCCTGTTCCTCTGGCGGTTTCCGTCGCGCTCGGGATCGGAGCTCTGGGCGGCCTGATCAATGGCCTCTTGACCGTGCGCACGGGCGTCAACGCTTTCATCATCACGCTGGCGACGGCATCCGCGTTCACCGGGATTGATTTCGGCATTACGGGATCGATACCGTTCTACAAAATGCCCGCCGCGCTGGTCGCCTTCGGCGATCGACATCTGAGCGCGATCCCCTATCTCCTCGTTGCGCCGCTGATCGTAGCCATGGGACTCGGCGTGTTCTTCTCCCGCACCGCGCCGGGGCGCCAGCTGCTCGCCTTCGGCGGCAATCCCCACGCCGCTGAATTGTCCGGCATCTCGCGCGAGCGCGTCGTCGTATCCGCGCACGTTCTGTCCGGTCTGCTCGCCGGCGCCGCCGCCGTGCTGGCGGTCGCGCAACTCGGGTCGGCGCAACCCACCATTGGCGCCGATTGGTTGCTGCTTTCCTTCGCCGCGCCGATCATCGGCGGCGCCGCGCTGACCGGCGGCCATATCTCGGTGCTCGGCACCATGTTCGCGGTCTTGCTGCTGGGGCTGATTCAAAATGGCATGGTGCTCGCGAAGGTCGATCCCTATTGGGTCCAGTTCGTGCTCGGCGCCCTCATTCTGGCCGCGGTCGGCCTGAACCGCTGGCGGGCGGTCGAGAGCGGGGCGGCCTAAAGATGGAGCTCGCGATTGACTCCGTCAGCAAATCCTTTCCCGGCGTGCAGGCGCTCGACGGCGTTTCGCTCGAGCTGAAGGCCGGCGAAATCCATGCCCTGATGGGCGAAAACGGCGCTGGCAAATCGACGTTGATCAAGATTGTCACCGGCCTGCTTCATCCCGATTCGGGCCGTGTGCTCCTCAATGGCCAACCGGTCACGTTCGGCTCGCCGCGCGATGCGCTGAGAAAGGGAGTTTCGGCGGTGCATCAGGAGCGAAACCTGATCCCGCGTTTCAGCGTCGGGGAAAATATCCTGCTCGAGCGCCTGCCGGTCAGGAACGGCCTCGTGGACTATGGCGCCGTCGAGCGGGAGGCGCGCCGCTATCTCGACCTGCTCGATCCCGGGATCGACGCGCGCGCGGAAGTGCGCAGCCTTTCGGTCGCGCAGATGCAGATCGTTGAAATCGCCAAGGCGCTGTCGCTCGAAACCAAGATTCTGCTGCTCGACGAACCGACCGCATCGATCACTGAACACGAGACCGCCGCGCTGTTCAAAGTTCTCAGGAAGCTGCGCGAGGACGGCGTCGCCATCGTGTTCGTCAGCCACAAGCTCGAGGAAGTGTTCGCGATCGCCGAACGCGTTACGGTTCTGCGCGATGGCAGGAACGTCGCGAGGGGCGCGCTCCTCTCGGAGATGACGCGGCAGACACTGGTCTCGCTCATGATCGGCCGCGCCGAGCGGGTGGCTGAGATCGGCGAACGACGCATCGATCCGGCGCGCGTCGTGCTCGAGGCGCGCGGAGTCTCGACCGAGCGCGGGCATCGCGATATTTCGTTTGCTCTGCATCACGGCGAGATCCTCGGACTGTACGGCCTCGTCGGCGCCGGACGAAGCGAACTGGCTCACGCGATCCTCGGCGCGGACAGATTTTCCGCCGGCGAGTTGCTGATCGAGGGCCGGCCTGTTCGCATTCGTGACGTGCACGATGCGGCGAGGCGATTTCGCATGGGCTATGTGAGCGAGGACCGCAAGCAGGAGGGACTGATCCTCATGCATTCGATCACGCGCAACGTCGCCATCACCATCTGGCGGCGGCTGGCGAACGCCATCGGGCTGATCAATCCGGGCAGCGAGACCCGCGCCATCGCCCCGTTCATCGCGCGACTCGACGTTCGCACGCCGTCTCTCGGTCAGATCGTTGGCAATCTCTCGGGCGGAAATCAGCAGAAGGTTTCGATCGCCAAATGGCTGGCGGCGGGGTCCCAAATCCTCATCATCGACGAGCCGACGGTCGGCATCGACATCAAGACGAAGACCTACCTGCACGAACTCGTCGGGGAGATCGCCCGCGAGGGCGCCTCCATTCTGCTCATCTCCAGCGACATGGCCGAGATGATCACGCTCGCCGACCGCATCCTCGTCATGCACGGCTTCCGCCTGGTCGGCGAGGTGGTAAACGATCATCGTTACGAGACGACCAGCAAAGCGATCATGGGCTGCATCCATGCGGTGGCAGACTTCGAGCCGGGTTCCCCTCCTCGTTCTTACGGGGAGGGGGTAGGGGGTGGGGTGGGCTCGATTTCCGGAACGCTTTAAGGCTCTCGTACACCTCTCCGGAGAGCCCCACCCCCGGCCCTCCCCGTAAGAACGGGGAGGGGAGAATTTACAGGGAGGACATGATGGCGGTCATAGAACGCGTAGAAATCCGCGTGGTGGATCTCGTTCCCAAGGTTAAGCGCGTCGATGCGATTCAATCCTTCGTCAGTCAGGAAACGCCGA
>DASXYQ010000120.1:0-8971 GCA_036502445.1 Roseiarcus sp.
GCTCCGGCTTGGCGGATCGCATCGAGCTTGCGCGTCAACGGATGAGTGGCGTCGACCTCGTTGTCCCGGTAGGCGCCGATCAGCATCAGATGCTGCAAATCCGACCGGGTGAGCAGAGCCTCGAGCAGGTCGAGGGTTGCCGCGTCGAGCCATTGCAGATCATCGAGAAACAGCGCCAGCGGATGGTCAGGTCGGGCGAAGACGCCAATGAGTCGGCGGAACACCAGCTGGAAACGGCTTTGCGCCTGCTGCGGCGCGAGCTCAGGGACCGGCGGCTGATCGCCGATGATGAGTGTCAATTCGGGGATGAGGTCGGCCATGAGCCGTGCATTCGGCTCCAGCGCCCCCAAAAAATGAGCCGCGCCAGATCGCCAGCTCGGCAATCGCTCTTGCCGAGAAGAGGCCGCACGAGGCTTTGAAACGCCTGCACCAGGGTCGAATACGGGATGTCGCGCTTGTACTGATCGAACTTGCCGGATGCGAACAACCCCCGCCGGGGCGCGAGCGCCTTGTGCAACTCGTTGACGACCGAGGACTTGCCGATGCCGGAATAGCCGGACACCAGAAACAATTCCATTGCGCCGCTGCTGACAATGCGGTCGAAGGAGGCGAGCAGGGTCTCGACCTCGCCCGCTCGCCCATACAGCGTCTCGGGGATCACGAGCCGGTCGGGCGTGTCGTGTCGGCCGAGCGGGAAGTCATCGATGCCGCCGTGAGCCTCCCAATCGGTGAGACAGCGCCGCAGGTCGCGCTCGACGCCAGCCGCGGTCTGGTAACGCTCCTCGGCCGTCTTGGCGAGCAGCTTCATGACGATCTGAGAGACGGCGACCGGGACAGTCGCCAGTCGCTTGCTGGGCGGCAGCGGCTGCCGCGCGGTGTGGCAGTGGACCCACTCCATGGGGTCTGACGCAGTGAACGGCAACGAGCCCGTGAGCATCTGATAGAACGTGACGCCGAGCGAGTAGAGATCGCTGCGCGAATCGATCGAGCGGTTCATCCGTCCGGTCTGTTCGGGCGCCATGTACGCGAGCGTGCCGGCGATGGTCTCGGGCGGCTCGAGCGCCTGCCGTTCGCGCGGAAGCTGCGAGGCGATGCCGAAACCGGTGAGCCGAACGTTGCCGCTCGCCGTATTTACAAAGATGTTGGCTGGCTTGATGTCCTTGTGCACGAGGGCGCGGTGGTGCGCCTTGCCCAGGGAACCGGCGATGCCGATCGCAAGGCGCAGGAAACGCGCCAGCTCCATGGGCGCGCCGATCAACCGAGAGAGCGGCTCGCCGCCCGGGTCCTCGAGCACCAGCATGGTCCGACCGCGTTCGCGCACGAGTTCCAGCGGCCTTGCCGCCCAGGCGTCGTCGAGTTCATTCCTCAGCCCATACTCGTGCGCGAGCCGACCGAGGATATGCGGTGGCGGATGTTCCGCGGCGACGAGCGCAACCAGCACAGTGCTCCGGCTGCCATCGGCGTCGAGGCGCGATCCTCGGCAGAAAATGGGGTCGCCATCCTCCGACAAGACCTGGAAGCTCTCATCCATCGGCGCGGAACCGTAAGCGGGCCATGATCTCCCGGACTCCGCCGTTACGATCGAGGCGGCCATCTCACTCGGCGCGGCGACGGAGGCCCTGAGGCCCATGGCCGTCGCGGCGGCGACTTGCACGAGCTGCCGCGACCGAACCGTTACCACGACAAGGACCGCCTTTGTAAGGTCGTGATTACAGTCACGACCTCCTTTACCATTCTTCGTCGCCGACATTGACAGTCTGATTACCGATAGATGGAGTGTCCCGCGTCCGCCGACGATCCAACCCCAATACGCTTTCCTCGCGGCGATCAGAAGGCGGCCGTCGCCGGGTCGGGACCGATCCGCCCAGCGGGCGAATCCAGCGCTTCGACGCGCCGCATATCGCCGTCATCGAGACGGAAGGCGAGCGCCCCGAAGTTCTCCCTCAGGCGCTCGCGGCGCACCGTTTTCGGAATGACGATCAGACTGCTGTCGAGATGCCAGCGAAGGACGACTTGCGCCGGGGTTTTCCGATGCTTCGCAGCGATGCTGACGATCACAGGGTCGTTGAGCAAAGCGCCTCGACCGAGGGGACTCCAGGATTCCGTCCTGATCCCGCGCTCGTCGTGAAACTCTCGCAGGGTCTTTTGCTGAAAGCGAGGATGAAGCTCGATCTGGTTGACCGCGGGCGTGACGCCCGTCTCTCCGATGATTCGTTCGAGATGACTTCGATTGAAATTCGAGACGCCGATCGAGCGGACCCTGCCTTCCTGCTGGAGACGGACGAGCGCTTTCCAACTTTCGACGTAGCGGTTGACCTGCGGCCGCGGCCAATGGATCAGGTACAAGTCGAGAGTGTGACGACGCAGCCTCCTGGCGCTATCCTCAAAAGCGCGCAGCGCTTCGTCGAAGCCGTGATCTGAATTGCCGAGTTTTGTTGTAATGAAGACATCGGTCCGACCGTCCAAGGCCTTGCCGACGCCTTCCTCGTTGCGATACATGGACGCAGTGTCGACCGCGCGATATCCCTCGTCGACAGCCATCTCGACAACCCGAGCTGTCGTCTCGGGCGGCGTCTGGAAAACCCCGAGTCCTAATTGGGGCATCGGCGGGCCGTCTTTGAGGATGACAGTCGGTTGGCTTTGATCGGTCATTGTGCCGTCCTCGGACTTGGCGGAGGGAACTTGTCGGCGGGCGGCCGGAGGCCGGGATCCCACCGTAGTCGTTGGTTAGGGCATGTGGCGGCCGGCGGGGGTCGTGGCAACCCTAGCGCAATGCGACACATCCGCCTACCCCGCCCATCGGAGGGGTCGAAGGCGGGTCTCGCCTCCTGGCGGCCCCCGTCGATTCCTCAACGCATCATGTCGGCGAGCGCGTTCCGCATCGATGTGCTCGGTATGCCGAACAATCCCCCGTACGGGAGATCCATGTCGAGGATCACGAATATCGCACTGGTAACCGATATGGCGCACAACGCTATGACAATGGTGCTCAAATTGTTTGGCGGAGCTCGCAAACCAAAGGTTCCAAACAAGATGAGGAGCCAGAACACCAAGACCCAATAGAAGGGCGAAGAGATCGACGCATGAACGCCTTCGATCACTATCCAGCGAAGCTTGAGCAAGTCGGCATATTGAGCGGCGCAGGAGTTCATCAAGTTTCGGTGCAACGAGTCCGTCGGCTGCAGGGCGTGGATCTCGAGGCCGATTTGGTTCATCAGATCAGCCAGCACAGTGCTTTCGCCGGTCCGCGGCATATGTGAAGTATCGGGATAGGCGACACCCCTGGGAGCCGGTTCGGACGGCCAGGTGCTCGCGATGATCGCGGCAACGTAAGCGCGGAGCTGCTCACGCGTCCGCTGCGTCTCCGGACCATAGTCACGCAGGCAGCGATCGAGCTGGGCGAGTTGACCCGCGTATGATCCGCGAGCGTTGTAGGCGGCATCGAAGCCCGATTTGACCGAAGTCGTCAGGAGCCCGAGGACGATCGCCGTAAAAGTCACGAGCAAGCTGATCGCAAGCTGCACGAGTTCGATCGAATCGCGCGATCTGTGTTTCTCATGCAGGCGCGAATTCACGAAGAATCCCACGCCGGCGCTCGCGCAGAGCAGAAGCAGAAGCAAGAACGAAGACCAGAAATGCGGCAAGTCCGAGATTCCCCACCGGTGGCGCCATCGTCAACGTCGAAGCGGTCCGGCCCCTGCTTCGCTCGGGTCGCGCCGAACGCCAAAAACCGAAACTCGGATGTCCTTGCGACAAAGAAGTTTGCTCGCGAGCCTCCGCAAGTCCAGCACATCGCAAACCCGATGAAAGGGGCGAAAAGATGAGTGCCTGACATAGCCGGGAAACGCCGCGGCGACCCGCTCATTCCTTTGCGCTCGGCCCCAACACCCGCCGGTACGCCCGCCTCACCAGATCGCGCGCCTCTTTGATGGACGCGGCGAGCGCCTCGAATTTCGGCAGCACGGCGGCTTCCGCGATGCGACGCTTGACCCCGCTCGCCGTTTTCGCGGGATCAAAAGGGCCGGCGACCGTCAGCCGCATGATCTGCGTCGCGTCGGTGTACAGGCGGTGCGCGTCGGCGAGAACGGCGGCATCCTCCGGCGCGAGCAGCCCGAGTTCGCCGGCCTTCGTGATCACTGCGCGCGTGGAGACGTCTATCAGTCCGGGGCGCTCGCGCGCATGGGCGAGGATCAGGAACTGCGCGATGAATTCGATGTCCAGCAGCCCCCCGGCCACGAGTTTCAGGTCCCATGGGTCGGAATCGCCCTTCTCACGCCCGATCAGCGCCCGCATTTCACGCACTTCGTGCGCGAGTTCGGCCGGGTCGCGCGCGGCGCGCAGCGTCTGCGTGACGACGGCGCCGATCTCCGCGGCGAGCTTCGCGTCGCCGGCGACGACCCGCGCGCGAGTCAGCGCCATGTGCTCCCAGGTCTCCGCTCGCTCGCGCTGATAGAGCGCGAAGGCCGACAATTGCGTTGCGAGCGGCCCCTGGCGCCCAGAGGGGCGCAGCCTGAGGTCTACGTCGTAGAGCTTGCCGGCCTTGGTCGGCGCCGTCAGCGCGGCCAGCAGCCGCTGCGTCAGCCGCGCGTAATAGAGCGCCGCGCCGAGCGGCCGCCGGCCATCCGATTCGGCGGCCTCGGCGGGAAAATCGTAGATGATGATGAGGTCGAGATCGGAGGCCGCCGTCATTTCGCGCGAGCCGAACTTGCCCATCGCCAGCACCGCCACGCGGCCTCCCTCGATGCGGCCGTGCTCCCGCGCGAACGCCGAGCCGACCCGCTCCAGCAGCGCGGCGACGAGCCCTCGAGCGAGCGCGCTATAGGCGCGCCCGGCCATTTCCGGGTCGAGCGCCCCCGAAAACAGCCGGACACCGATGAGAAACGTCTCCTCCGCGGCGAAATCGCGGGCGCGGTCGAGCATCGCCTCGTATCCGTCGGCGGCATCCAGGAACGCGTCGATTCGCGCCGCCTGCTTCGCCTCGTCGAGCCTTTCCGCGATCGTCAGGGTCCGGCCGGGATCGATCGCGGCATCGAGCACGTGGGGCCGCGAGACCACGACCTGGGCGAGCCGCGGCGCGCCGCCGAAGAGATCGCCGAACAATTCGCGCAACCGTTCGTTCGACCGCAAGATCGACAGCAGTTCCGCGGCCGCGGGCATGCGCGCGAGCGCCGCGTCGAAGGCGGCGAGCGCGGCGTCGGGATCGCCGGAGCCGGAAAATGCGTCGATGAGGCCCGGGATCAGCTCCGTCAGCACCTCGCGCGCGCGAGCGCCCTGGACCGCTGGGCGGCGGCCGAAATGCCAGCCTCGGATGGTCTCGGTCGCCGCCTCGGGCCGCTGGAAACCGAGACGCCGCAGCGTCGCCAGCGTATCGGGATCGTCCACCACGCCTGTGAAGACGAGGCTGCCAGCTTCCGCGCCCAGGGTCGGCGCGTCCTCGAACAGCCGCGCGTAGTGCTTTTCGACCTGCCGTAGCTGATGCGTCAACTCATCCGCGAAGGACTCGACCTCGGCATGGCCGCAAAACTGCGCGAAGCGGGCGAGCGGCTCGGTTTCGAAGGGCAGACGTTGCGTCTGCTCGTCCGCGACCATCTGCAAGCGGTGCTCGATTCGGCGGAGGTACGTGTAAGCCTCGGACAATTCCTCGACGGCATCCGCGCTCACCCAATCCTCGGTCCTCAGTTCGCGAAGCATTTCGAGCGTCCGCGCGCCGCGCAGCCGCGGGCGCCGGCCGCCGAAAATGAGTTGCTGGGTCTGGACGAAAAACTCGATTTCGCGGATGCCGCCGCGGCCCAGCTTCACGTCGTGGCCGGGAACGGTCACGCGCTCGTGTCCGCGCACCGCATGAATCTGGCGTTTCATCGCATGGATGTCGGCGATCGCGGCATAGTCGAAATACTTGCGCCAGATGAACGGCGCGAGCTCGCTCAGGAAAGCGCGCCCGAGCGCGATGTCGCCCGCCACCGGCCGCGCCTTGATCATGGCGGCGCGCTCCCAGTTCTGGCCGAGCGTTTCGTAATAGGAGGCGGCGCTGGCGATCGACATCGCGATGGGCGTCGCGCCGGGGTCCGGCCGCAGGCGAAGATCGACCCTGAGCACGTAGCCGTCGGGAGTGCGCTCCTGCAAGAGCCTCGCGAGCGCCTTCGCCATCCGCACGAACAGTGGAGCGGGTTCGACTCCCTCGGGGATGGATGCGGACGCCGAGTCGTAGAACACGATGAGGTCGACGTCGCTGGAGTAGTTGAGCTCGCGGGCGCCGTGCTTGCCGAGCGCGAGCACGAACAACCCTGAGCCCGCCTCGATGTCGGGGCTCTCGGGATCGAGGTTCAGCCGTCCCTCGACCGCCGCGCGCCGCAGCAGAAAGCGTAGCGCGGCCGAGACCGCCGCATCGGCGAAACGCGTCAGGGCTTCGGTCGCAGCGACCAAATCCCAGACGCCGCCGATATCGGCGAGCGCCACGAGCAGCGCGGATTCGCGTTTTGAACGGCGCAGCGCCTTCATCGTTTCGGATTCGTCCGCGAAGCGAAGCGCCTCGACGCTTTCGATCAACGCATCGAGCGAGTCCTCGGGAGATCGCAGCAGCAGACGCGCGGCCCGCGCGGGGTCTTCAGTCGCCAGCGACCAGAGATAGGGCGAGTGGTCGGCGATGCCGAGCAGCAGATTGCGAATCGGAGCCGCCCTGGCGATTCGGCGAGCGGAGGCGAATCCCGGATCCCGGATCAAGTCCGCCAGGCGCCGGCGGGCGATGGGGTTCGGACCGACGCGCGGAGCCGCGACGATGCGGTTCGCGAGCGCGCTCACTCGGCCGCCTGCGCCTGCGCGGGCGGCGGCGCGAACGCGGGATCGCGTGCGGGAAGGGTGAGGACGACTTTCAGCCCCGGCGCGTTGTCTTCGAGCCGCACGGTCCCTCCATGCAGGCGCGCCACCGCCGCGGCGAGCGACAGGCCGAGCCCGGAACCGGGGCGCGAACGCGCGCCCTCGAGCCGCACGAAACGATCGAACACGCGCTGGCGATCGGCATTGCTGATACCGGATCCGTGATCGGCGACCTCGATGACGATTTGCGAGCCCTCGCGCCGCGCGACGACGTCGACCCGGCCGCCGCGACTCAAGTCCGCGGCGCCGTACTTCAGCGCGTTGTCGATCAGATTGGCGATCGCCTGGCCGATCAGCTCGCGGTTGCCCGTCATCGTCAGACCGGGCGAGACGGCGACCGTCATTTCGAACCCTTTTTCCTCCGCCACGGGTTCATAGAGCTCCGTCACTCCCGTGACCACCCCGCCGACGTCGAAGGCGCTCATTGCGGCCTGGTCGGCGCCGGCCTCGGCGCGCGCGATCATCAAAAGCGCATCGAAGATGCGGATCATGCCGTCTGTCTCCTCGATGGTGCGCTCCAGCGCGGCGCGGTAGGCGGACGGGTCCGCGTCCTGCCGCAACGCCTCCTCGACGTGGTTGCGCAGGCGGGTCAGCGGCGTGCGCAGATCGTGTGCGATATTGTCGGAAACCTCGCGCAGACCCGCCATCAAATCAGCGATCCGCGCCAGCATTGCGTTGAGTCCGAGCGCGAGCCGATCGAGTTCGTCGCCGGAACCGGAGACGGGCAGCCGTTGCGAGAGATCGCCGGCCATGATCGCGCGCGCCGAACTGTTCATCGCGTCGATGCGCCGCAGCACCCGCCGCGCCACGAACAGCGCGCCGAGCGCGGCGAGCCCGGCCAGGAAAATCAGCGAGGTCGCGAGCGCGCGCACCATCACCGCGCCGATCCGCGCGCGATCGCCGAGATCGTGCCCGACCAGGAGATGGAACCCACCCGGCAACGCGAATATGCGCGCGAGCGCCCTCCTGCCAGCGGTCGAAGCGTCGGTGGCTTCATAAGTCGTGTCCACGAAGCCCACGTGATCGAGCACCCCGGGGGGCAACTGGCTGATGTTCCCCGCGAGCGGCTCGCCGGCGCTGTTGGTCAGGAGGTACAAAGTCGAGCCCGGCTCACGCGAGCGCGTCTCTATCGCCGAATCCAGCCTGCGGACGCCGCCCATTTCGTATTGCTCGGCCAAGCCGTTGGCCTCCGCCTCGATAGTCTGCTTCGTCTCCTCGTCGACCAGCTTGATCACCTGCCAGGCGACGATGCCCAGAACGAGACCGGCGCCGAGCGCGCTCACGCCGAGAATGGCGAGCGTCAGCTTGAACGCCGTAGCGCGAAACAGTTTAGCGAGCGCCGTCACGTATCATGTATCCCGCCCCGCGCACGGTATGCAGGAGCGGCGCGTCGAAGTCGCGGTCGATCTTGGCGCGCAGTCGCGAGACATGGACGTCGATCACGTTGGTCTGCGGATCGAAATGATAATCCCAGACATGTTCGAGCAGCATGGTCCGCGTGACCACCTTGCCCGCGTTCTGCATGAGATACTCGAGCAGGCGAAACTCTCGCGGTTGCAGCGTGATTTCTTCGCCGGCGCGCGTCACCTTGTGCGACAGACGATCGAGCATGAGATCGCCGAGCCGATAGACCGTCTCCTCTGGCGCGCCTTTCGGGCGGCGGCGGGCCAGCGCCTCGACGCGCGCGAGGAGTTCGGAAAAGGCGTAAGGCTTGGCGAGATAGTCGTCGCCGCCGGCGCGCAGGCCCTTCACGCGGTCGTCGACCTGACCGAGCGCGGACAGGATGAGCACGGGCGTTTCGTTCTTCTGCGCGCGCAATGCGGAGATCAGGGAAAGGCCGTCCATCTTCGGCAGCATTCGATCGACGACCGCAACTTCATAGCCGCCCTCGTGCGCCAGGTCGTAGCCGCTCACCCCGTCGGCGGCGTGATCGACGGAATGGCCGGCTTCGCGGAATGCCTTGACGAGATAGGCGGCGGTGTCGCGATCGTCTTCGATGATGAGAATCCGCATGGCTCACCTATACACGATCGATTGTCGACGCGATCGGCGACCGCGTCCGGCCGTTGTAGACGCATTCGCCGACGGCGCAGCGTTG
>DASXYQ010000121.1:0-6479 GCA_036502445.1 Roseiarcus sp.
CCATGTGGCGGCCTCGGCGGAGAGCGCGTGGGGGCCGCGGCTCGTCCGGCCGCCTCACTCGGTGCTGCTCCCGAACAAGCCGCCCAGCAGGCCGCCGGCCACGCCGATCGCCGCGCCTGTCCCGATCATTCCGGCTGTCGAGTTGGCGCCGGTGTCGCCGCCGGCGCGCGGGAGGTAGCGGCCGATCTCTTCGGCGAGGTTCAGGATCGGCATGCTCTGCAACCAGATATGCCCGGGACCGGTGAGCGTCGCCAGGAACAGGCCTTCGCCGCCGAACAGGATGTTCTTGAAGCCGCTGACCATCTGAATGTCGAAGCCGACGCTGGGCTCGAACACGCCGACGTGGCCGGCATGGACGAGGAGCCGCTCTCCGGGCGCGAGATCGCGCTCGACGAGCTCGCCGGAGAGATCGAGCCATACGACTCCCGGCCCGGTCACCTTCTGCAAAATGAAGCCTTCGCCGCCGAAGAAACCGGCGCCGAGCCGTTTCTGCCAGGCGAGTTCGAGCGCGATCGATTTCTCCGCGACGAGGAAGCTCTCCTTCCGGCAGATCAGCGACTGGCCGGGCTGCAGCAGCGCCGGCACGATCGTGCCGGGAAAGCGCGGCGCAAAGGCGACATGGCCGGGGCCGTTGGCGGTGAAGTCGGTGATGAAGAACGAGCCGCCGCCGAACGCGCGCTTCAGCCCGGCGAACAGGCCGCCGCCGGTGTGCGTGTTCATCGCGATCTGATCGTTCATCCAGGCCATCGTGTTGGTCTGGCTGTAGACTGTCTCGCCCGGCGCGAGATCGATCGCCACCGTCTGCATGATTGTGCCCGAAATATCGTAGCGCATGGCTTCCCTCCCCGCGGCGCGCCCGCCCGGGGCGAGCGCGGATTATGCCTCGAGCGCGCATGATTCGAAATGGGCGCCGCTACGTCGTCGTCGACCTGAATTTGCTCATGAGATAAGGCCCGGAACGCACGGGGGCGTATTTGGCCGCCTCCCCGGCGCTGAGGCACGCCTCCAGCACGCGGATTTCCGCGTCCCAGTTCGGCTGATGGAAGAACGCCATCGACTGCCGTCGCGCATTGCCGCCGTTCTCAGGGGTGGGGTTGACGACGCGATGCAGCGTCGAGACCCAGCGGTCGTTGGTCCAGCGCGCCATGAGATCCCCGATGTTGATGACGAAGGCGCTGGCGTGCGGCGGCACGGGCGTCCAGGCGCCGTCGGGGGTCAGTATTTCCAACCCGTGCGAGCCCGGCTGAGGGAGCAGTATCGTCAGGCTGCCATAGTCGGTGTGGGCGCCCGCTCGTATCTGGCCGGGCTCCGGCGCAGCGTCCTGCCGGGGGTAGTTGAGCGCGCGCAACGCGCTGATCGGCGCGTCGATGAAGCGGTCGAAATAATCTTCGGGCAAGCGAAGCGCCGCCGCGAACAGCCGCATGATGCGCGCCGCCAAATTCTCCATCGCCGCGTAATAGTCCTGCCAGGCCCCGATGAAGCCCTCAGGCGCATCGGGCCAGATCGTCGCGGCGTAGCAGAACGCGAGCGCCTCGGGGTCGGTCATTCCCTCGGGCGGGCGCGACGGGCCGCCGTTGAAGCTCTCCTTGAGGTCTGGCGGCGCGTCGACGTTGCGCGACTTGGCGAGCGATTCCAATTGCGGTCCGAGATAGCCGTAGGGATAGCCGGGGTAGGGCGCGCGGGCGCGCTGCTTCTGCTCGGCCGGCAGATCGAAAAACGCCTGGGCCTTCAACCAAGCCGCGCCGATCACGGCCTCGGGGACGCCGTGGCCGGCTATGGCGAGAAATCCGGTCGCGCGGCAGATCACGTCGACTTCGGCGGCGAGCGGGAGCTTTTCCTCGAAACTCGCGGTTTCGAAACGGGCGAGATCGAATACAGGAAATTTCTGCGTTGGCATTGCTGTCATCCGTTTCGGACCCCAACCATTCGCTAGAAGTATAGTCGACGCCACCGGAGCGGCGCCACGTGCCAGGCGGGGCGTCCCTCGTCAATCCCGTGGGAAGAAGGCCGGAGGTCCAGACTGAGCGTTCGGAAAAGGCTCGGCGCAGCCCGTCTCAGGCCGCATGCGCGAAGATCGTCGTGGCTCCCGTGTCCGTTCGGACCTCCAGCCGTTCTGCTGCCGCAAGTCGCGCCCAATCCCCCGCCGCGATCAGCGCGACAGGGTGGAGCCGCCCGTACAATTCCGCGGCCACGAGCGCGCCGACGATGACGATCGCGTCGCGTTTCAGCAGCAGGATGGCGGCGGGACCGACGCCGAGCCGGATCGCTTCGGCCAGCGTCGCGCTGCCGGAACTCGACCCGCGCCCCGCGGGCATCATCAGCACGCATCCGGCAACTCGAGCGCCGGCCTGCGGGTGCCAGCGATCGATGATGCGGCCTGTCGTCGGATCGAGGCCGCCCCAGAAGCTGAGCGGTTCCGCCAAAAGCAGGGGCGCGCCTTCTCCGCGCCCGGGCGTCAACGTGACCGCCGGAACTTCGAGGTTCACAGACGCACCACCCGGCCGGCGCGCGCCGAGGCGACGCATTCGGCGAGCGAGCCGAAGGCCACGCTGACGCCGAGATTGCCCGGCGCGTAATAGGCGCATTTGCCTGAATTGGTCATCACCGCGCCCTCGGCCTCGCGCATCAGCGGGGTGACGTAGGTGCAAGTATCGACGACGAGCGTGACGCCGGCTGCGCGGAGCGTCTCCTCCCAACCACGCTCGCGCAGCGCTTCGAGCGTCGAGCGGCTGGTGTTGACCCAGATATCGACGACCGAGCGCACGCCATCCAGCATCGGCACCAGGCGCGCGAACTCTCCCATCGAGAAATGCGGCGTGCCGAGCGTGATGGCCGCGAGGGAGGCGCCCTCGGCGGCTGTCGATAGGCTGCGAGCGGCTTCGCGGAGGTCGTCGGCGGCCAGACGCACGTAACGCTCGGGCGCGCGACCGCCGAAGGCCGCTTCCGAGGTCGGCGCCTCGGGCGTCAGGCCGATCGCATGAAACAGCGCTACCGCGCCCGACGATGCAGCGGCGGCGCCCAGGGCCTTGAGGTCGTCCTCGGTGGTGGTCGCGGGGAGGCCGGTGATCGCCGGTATTCCGCTGCCAAGTCGGCCGATCAGGTGGCCGACGGCGACGCAGGCCAATTCCGCGCCGTCCCAGTCCGCGGGAATCGAGGCGACCTCCACCAGGGTGCTTGCGTGACGGTTCGCCTCGACATGCAATCCGAATTCAGGCGCACGGCCCGTCAGAGCGCAGCACAAATCGATGAAGTCGCCATAGCGTTCGGTGCGCGCACCGATCACGGAATTGGCGAAGACGATGGCGTTCGATTCGCCCCAGGCGATCTGCGCGCCCTTCCGCGGGCGGTGAGCGGTCTGGTAGGGTGCGCAGGTAAACGTGGGCAGACAGCCGAGCGCGAGATGGGCTTGCATCAAGCGCTCGCCGTTGGCGCGCAGTGCGTCGTCGCCGCGAAACAATTCGGGATGGATGAGATCGACCGAGCCGACGTTGAGCGTGGTCGGAACGCGCACCCGGCCCTGCAGCGCCATGAGGCGTTCGACGAAGTCGAGGCTCGCGCGACCCAGATACAGACAGCCGTCGACATGCGCGGCCTCGATGTCCAGGAATCGGGGGCCGTCGACCGCCTCGGCGAAACGTACGAGCAATCGCATGGCGAAAGCGGCGGCCTCACCATGCTCGCCGGCGAGGAGGGATTGGTCGAGCGCAGAAAGTTCGAGGGCCATGAAGTCAGCGTACTTTGAACAGCGTACCGAAACCATGCCATTTACACCCGGTCCGCGGACCGATGCGGGAATTTCCTTGACTTGTTGCGCTGCATCATAGATAGCAAATGTACCGCGACCCCACGCGGTCGATGCGCGCCGGCCGCGTAAAGGACTTATGTCCTCCTGCCGTGCGCCCTTTCGCGTTCCCATCGACGCCCGGACACGCGGGGCGTTCCCCTCTCATAAAACCTCCCCTGGCCGTAGTGCGCGATTTCGCGCGTCGCGGTCGCTTGAAAGATATGTAACTTGGAAAACTTCAATGGCTTCGGCCTCGCCGAGCCCCTCGTCAAAGCGCTAGCTAAAATGGGCTATCAGAAGCCGACGCCGATCCAGGCCCGAGCGATTCCCGCTCTGATGCAAGGCCGCGATCTCGTCGGCATCGCCCAGACCGGCACCGGCAAGACGGCGGCCTTCGCGCTGCCGATCCTCCACAAGCTCCTCTCCGATCCCCGCCCGGCGCCGAAGCTCGGAGCACGCACGCTCGTGCTGAGCCCGACGCGCGAACTCGCCAGCCAAATCGCGCAGAGTTTTCGCGATCTCTCGGCGGGGCTGCCGCTCAAGATCGCCGTGATCTTCGGCGGCGTGCCGCATGGCGCGCAGATTCGCGCGCTCGCCCAGGGGCTGGACATCCTGGTTGCGACGCCCGGCCGATTGCTCGATCACTTGGACGCCCGCGCGGCCAATCTCGGCGCGGTCGAATTCCTTGTGCTCGACGAAGTCGATCAGATGCTGGACCTCGGCTTCATCAAGCCGATCCGACAAATCGTCCGCGGCATCCCGAAGAAGCGGCAAAACCTGTTCTTCTCCGCGACGATGCCGACGGATATACGCGCGCTCGCCGCCGAGCTGTTGCGCGATCCGGTCGAGGTCGCGGTGACCCCGATTGCCAAGACCGCGGATCGAGTCGATCACAGTGTGATCCTGGTCGACGCCGCGAAGAAGCGCGACATGCTCGTCGAACTCTTCAAAAACCCGGAAATGAAGCGCACGATAGTCTTCACCCGCACCAAGCGCGGCGCCGACCGCGTCGCGAAATCCCTCGAGGAAGCTGGAATCGTCGCCGCCGCCATCCACGGCAACAAGAGCCAGGGCCAGCGCGAGCGCGCGTTGGAGGCGTTCCGGGGCGGCAAAGCGCGCGCGATGGTCGCCACGGACATCGCAGCGCGTGGCATCGACATCGACGGCGTCAGCCATGTCGTCAATTTCGAACTACCCGACGTCGCCGAGGCCTATGTCCACCGGATCGGGCGAACCGCGCGGGCAGGCAAGGCGGGACAGGCGATCTCGTTGTGCGACGGCGCCGAGCGCGATCTGCTGCGCGCGATCGAGCGCCTGACGCGTCTACGCCTGTCGACCGAGGATCGCCGCGGCGCGAACGCGCCGCCGCCAGCGCCGGTGCTCGTAAAAGCATCGCCTGCCACCCCGGTTCGCCCGCACCACGCGCCGCATCGCGACCCGCGCTCGGTCGGCCAACCCACATCCCACAACCGAGCCGCGCCCCGCTCGCGTCCGACCTATTCGGCGGGCCGCGCTCCGGCGCGATGAATCGAAGCCCCTTCGCTCGCGTCCGCGAGGGGGCTGCCAATCGGCGAAACGTTCACCGTAGAATCATAATGGGCCCCGGCGCATTCAAGCGTCCACGGGGCCCGGTTTCGATTTACGAAACGATCTGATTTTTCAGGTTTGATCGCCGCTCCGCGCGCTTGGCCTTCGCACGCTCGTCGGCGCGGTTGATTCCAGATTTTAGCGTAACGTCGCACTCCGCCTTGCGCTCGAGGCTTCGCGACGGTGATCCCGATCTCGTCGAGATCAAATAATCTGACCAGGTGGAGTCATGGCTCCTCCAAACGATAGTTGGCGAACCTCGTTGTTCCTTCGAGTACTCGACGAACGCTAAAAATATACGCGCGGTCGTGGCCGTTGTCAAAAAAATTTCAAAATGGGCCGAAATGGTCGAAACGGACCTTTTACCCGCCCCCACCCGGCGGCTCGGCGGCCGTCTTGCAGGGGCGCTTCCAAGCTCGGCGCGTAGTCGTCGCGGTCAACGAATGGCGGTCATTTCTTGAGGTTCAGGGCCATTCGCATCAGATGAGAAATCGAGCGAGCTTCGAGTTTGCGCATGACCGCGGCGCGGTGATGCTCCGCGGTTCGGGCGGTAATGTCCAGTCGAGCCGCGATGACCTTGGTGGGAAGGCCCTCGACCAGCAGATTGAAAACTTCGTCCTCGCGCTGCGTCAGCAGTTCGCGGCGTGATCGGAATGCAAGTGCTTCCGCACGGAAATCTTGAACCGCCTCAGCGCGGGAGAGCGCCTCTTCGACCACGCTCAACATAGCTTCGGCGTCGAACGGCTTTTCCGCGAAATGAAATGCGCCGAGCTTCATCGCAGCCACCGCGGTGGGCACGTCGCCGTGGCCCGTCATCATTATGACGGCCGCTTGGCCACCCGAATCGGCGATGCGTCCGAGAAGCTCCAGTCCACTGAGGCCGGGTAAGCGGTTGTCGAGGATGACACAAGCCGGTTCGGCGAGCGGAACTGCTTCGAGATAGGCTTCCGCCGACTCATGCGTCGACGTTTCGATCCCCGCCGTCGAGAGCAGAAGCGCGAGGGCCTCGCGAACCTCGGGCTCGTCGTCAACGATATGTACCCGGCGCTTCGCCGGAATCTGTTTCGGGTCCATGGATCGGTAACTCGATGAAAAAGCTCGTGCCCTG
>DASXYQ010000122.1:0-5898 GCA_036502445.1 Roseiarcus sp.
TGGTCCAGTTCGGGATAGTGCCGGAAGATGCCGGATTGGTTGAAGGGCACGCGGCGGTGGGAGGCCAAGTAGGCCGCGATGTTCGGGCGGGCGCGCACGCTCGAAGCGAGCGCCGCGAAGTGGGGATATTGCGCGTCGAAATCGGCGGTTACGCGCGGGAATGCATAGCGCAGCCCCTCCCTGAGCTGAAACAGCGACAGATCGACATAGGTCAGCGCGTCGCCGACGCTATGCGCGGGACCAGCCGGGTTCTGAGCCAAAACCCGCTCGAAATAGCCGAGGAATTTGGGCAGGCGCTCGGACAAAAACGCCTTTGCGCGCGCCTTCGCGGCGTCCTTCTGGTCCTCGTAGTAGAGCGAATTCGAGATCGGATGGTGCGTATCGTGCGCCTCAGCGACCACGTCCGCGATCGTGAGTTGCAGGCCGTTGGCGAAAGTGCGCCATTTCTCGTCGCGCGGCGCGAGCCCGAGCTTGGGGCCGAGGTACATCAGGATGTTGGCGACGTGCGAGACGAGCACATCGCCGTCGCGCAGAAAAGGCGGGGCGAACGGGAGCTGCGCTTCCGAATGAGAGCGCATCAGCTTCGTCATCGCGGCGACGCCGTGGCCCTTGTCCTTCGAGCGCGCGACATCGACGTAGGGCGCGCCGGCTTCCTCCAGCGCCAGGCGGACGAACTCGCCGCGCCCCTGTATTTCCGGCCAATAGAAGAGTTCGTAAGCCATTTCGTCCTCCGCGCGCTTACTGCTGGGGCCGCATCCGGTCGGCGGCCTTCACGAAACGCCGCGCGTGGGCGACGAGTTCGCCGTCGGTCGGGTGGTCGGCGGATTCGACGCCCTCGACATGCAGCTTTATCGCGGGGTGAACGCGCTCGATATGTTTCATCAGCTCGTGCTTCTCGTTGGCAGGGCCGACGATGAGGATGGCGCCGGCGTCAGAGACGGCTTTCGTCACCTCCTCGAGAAAGGCCTGATCCTCGTCCTCGTGCTGCCCGGTCCCCTTGTGCTTGCGAGAATAGTCGCGCACCGGCCGGTCGGGATGGATCACCACTTTATCCGCATCGTCTGCGTTGAAGTGGAAGACGCGGGCCTGGCGGTGATCGATCCAGACGACAGCGTGATAATGACCTTCCATAAGGGGCTCCCAATAGCGTTTGCGCGTCTTGCTTCGCATTAGCGGGGTGGCGCTGGGGCTTCGACCACGGTCATTTCGCTGGACGGCGCGCGCTTTCGCCGCCAAGCTTCGTGGGATATAGGCCCGGCATGGACAATCCGCAGCCCTGTTTTCTCGTTTTCGCCGCCATCTGGATCGCCGCCGGGCGCCGGAATCCACTCGAGGCCGTCATGTGGCGTCCGCACGTAAGGCCGCCGACGTGAGTTCGCCCGACAAGGTCGTGACGTTGCTGGTCGGCGAGGAGGAGTCGGGCATGCGGCTCGACCGCTGGTTTCGTCGCCGCTATCCCGATCTGCCGCAGACCCATCTCAACAAGATCGTGCGCAAAGGCGAAGTCAGGGTCGCCGGCAAGAGGGTCGAGATTTCCACGCGCCTCGAGATCGGCCAGGCCGTGCGCGTGCCGCCCCTCCTCGTGCCGCAGGCGAAAGACAGGTCGCCCACCCCCGACCCCGCCGACGCGCAGACGTTGCGGGACATGTTCCTGTTCGAGGATCGCGACGTCATCGTGCTCGATAAGCCGTTCGGGCTGGCGGTGCAGGGCGGCTCGGGAACCAAACGGCACATTGACGGCATGCTCGCCGCGCTCGCGGACAAAAACGGCGAGCGGCCGGTGCTGGTGCATCGGCTCGACCGCGACACGTCCGGGGTGTTGCTGATCGCCAAGTCGCGGAAAATGGCGGCGGATCTCGGCGCGACCTTCCGCTCGCGCGGCGCGAAGAAGATCTACTGGGCGGTGGTCGAGGGGATCCCCAGGCCGGAGAAGGGCCGCATTTCGATGTTTCTCGCCAAAGGCGATGGCATGGGGGAGGCCCGTGGCGCGAAGGGCGATCGCACTAGCATCGAACGCATGCGCGTCGCGCGTCATGGCGATCCCGAGGCGCAACACTCGCTGACCCTGTACGCCACCGTCGACAAGGTTTCGCCGCGGCTCGCCTGGCTTTCGATGCGCCCGATCACGGGCCGCACCCATCAATTGCGCGCCCATTGCGAGGCGATCGGCCATCCCATCGTCGGCGACCCCAAATACAATCGGCGTCCCGAGAACGATCCCGCGCGCGCGGACCCGTTGCGGGCCGTGCCGCCGGGCGTCGAGAAAAAACTGCATTTGCTCGCGCGGCGGCTGATCCTGCCGCACCCGCGCGGCGGAGTGATCGACGTGACGGCGCCCATGCCGGAACATATGCGCAAGACGTTCGAAATGTTCGGCTTCGAGGCGCCGTCGCACGATCCGATCGAGGACGCGCCCGATGAATGAGTCGCCATGGGAACAAGCGGTGCGCGCGTCGCAGGCCGCGATGCGAGCGCCGGAGATCAAACGATTCTACGAGGCCGCCGCCGTCGGCGAAGTCGATGGCGGCTATGCCCTGCTGCTCGACGGGCGCGGCGCGCGCACGCCCGCCAAGAACAGGCTCGTCGCGCCGACCCGCGCCGTCGCGGAGGCGATCGCGGCGGAATGGGCAGAGCAGGGCGCCCTGGTCGATCCGACCTCGATGCCGATGACGCGGCTCGCGAATTCCGCGATCGACGGCGTCGCGAGGACGCTTCCCGAGACCAGAGCCGACATCGCGCGCTACGCCGGCGCCGACTTGGTCTGCTATCGCGCCGAGGCGCCCGAGGCGCTCGTCGCGATGGAGGCCGAAGCTTTCGATCCGGTCCTCGCCTGGGCGGAGGACGCGCTGGGCTCACGATTCATCCTCGGCGCCGGCGTGATGCACGTAACGCAGCCCGAGCCGGCCCTGGCCGCGGTGCGCGCGGCCCTCGATGCCTATCAGAGCCCGTTCGCCGTCGCGGCGCTTCATGGCCTGACGAGCCTCTCCGGCTCCGTGCTGCTCGCGCTGGCGGTCGCTCGGGGGGCGTGGAGCGCCGAGGCCGCCTGGCGCGCCGCTCATGTCGACGAGGATTTCCAGATCCTGCAATGGGGCGAGGACGACGACGCCATGGCGCGCCGCGCCGCGCGCTGGACCGAATTCGAAGCGGCGGCGCGGATGATCGGGGCTGTGTGACTTCGCTGCCCGCACCCGGAATTTCCCTCGGCGCCATCTTCGGCAAGCGACGCTGAACGACTGGGCGTTCGCAAGGCCGTACAAAAGTCTTGCCCCGGGGTTCAACATAATGTAGATTATGTCTGACAAAAGGAGACGCCGATGTCCGAGCTTCCGCGCCCGAAGGATCAGAATGACGAAGCCGTCGCCCGGAGTCGGAATCGCCTCGTGCTCGAGCAGGCGCGGGCGTCCGGACTCTTGGGCCCGGGCAAGGACGCGCGGCTGTCCGGCAGGGTGTCGGCAACACTGCTGGAAGCCGCCAAGCGGCGCGCGCACGTGACTTCGGACACCGAACTGATCGAATTGGCGTTGTCCCGCATGGCGCTGGAGGACGATTTCGGTTCGCGCCTACTTCGACGAAGTGGGAGTGTGCCGGCGGACCTCGATCTTGAATTTTGACCTTCCCCAAGCATTGCGAACGCTGAAACCGCAAAAGCAAAACAGATCTCTCGAGCGTCGCGCCGAATCGGTATTATGTTGGGCTGCGGACGAACCGCAGCTTGGCGCTCCGATTTTGCTTGATGCTTGCGTGTATATCGACTCGCTGCAGGGTCGATCTCCCGATGATGTAAAAAACCTCGTCAGGTATCGAACTTGTCACCATTCCACCGTTTGCTTGGCGGAGTTGACCCACGTGTTCGGGCGATTGGATCCGTCGCATTCGAACACGAACTCCGTGCTCAGAATCGTGGGCGAAACAATAGCCGATATTCCCAGCCATCGCCTCCACGCTCCTGATAGCATGGCATGGGGTTCGGCGGGCATGCTGGCGGGCGTGCTCGCGCGCCTCAGCGGCGCGCCGAAGGGTCAACGTCGCGATCGCATCCTGAACGACTCGCTCATCGCTCTTCAGGCCCGAGCCCTGGGCGCTGCGGTCCTGACCGGAAATGTTGGGGATTTCGACTTTTTGGGTCAGCTTCTCCCGGCTTTGCAAGTCGTGAACTACCGGCGGGGTGAGGGGGTCGGGTTTTGACCTTGGTCGCTCGTTCGCCCCGTTTCCGCCCCGCCGCCGCCATGCTAAGACCGCAGGCGAAACTCCACCGCCGTCGCCCGCGGAGCCTTCCATGAAAGACATGCTCGCCCGTCTCGATCGCCGCCGCGCCCGCGCGCGGCTGGGCGGCGGCGAGGCGCGGATCTCGGCGCAGCACGCCAAGGGCAAGCTGACCGCGCGCGAACGGATCGAACTCTTGATGGATCACGGCTCGTTCGAGGAATTCGACATGTTCGTCGAGCATCGCGGCACGGATTTCGGGATGGAGAAGACCAAGATTCCCGGGGACGGCGTGGTCACCGGCTGGGGCACCGTGAACGGGCGCACCGTTTTCGTCTTCGCCAAGGATTTCACAGTGTTCGGCGGCTCTCTGAGCGAGGAACATGCAAAGAAGATAACCAAGATCCAGGATATGGCGATCAAGAATCGCGCCCCCATCATCGGAGTGTTCGACGCGGGCGGGGCGCGCATTCAGGAAGGGGTGGCGGCGCTCGGCGGCTACGGCGAAGTGTTCCAGCGCAACGTGCTGGCCTCGGGCGTCATCCCGCAGATTTCCTTGATCATGGGCCCTTGCGCGGGCGGCGACGTCTATTCGCCGGCGATGACCGACTTCATCTTCATGGTGCGCGGAACCAGCTACATGTTCGTCACCGGCCCCGATGTCGTCAAGACCGTAACCAACGAGAGCGTCACCGCCGAAGAACTGGGCGGGGCGCAAGTGCATTCGACGCGATCCTCCATCGCGGACCGCGCTTACGACAACGACGTCGAGGCGTTGTTGCAGATGCGCCGCCTGATCGATTTCCTGCCTGCCTCCAATCTGGAGCGGGCGCCGACGATGCCCAGCTTCGACGATCCCGACCGGATCGACATGTCGCTGGATACGTTGGTTCCCGACAGTCCGAACAAGCCGTATGACATCAAGGAGTTGATCGCGAAAGTTGCCGACGAGGGCGATTTCTTCGAAATTCAGGAGGCGCACGCGCGAAATATCGTCACCGCCTTCGCGCGTATCGAAGGTTCGACCGTGGGGATGGTCGCGAATCAGCCGCTCATGCTCGCCGGCGTGCTCGATTCGGACGCCTCGCGCAAAGCGGCGCGTTTCGTCCGCTTCTGCGACTGCTTCAACATTCCGATCATCACTTTCGTCGACGTGCCGGGCTTCCTGCCGGGGACCGCGCAGGAATACGGCGGCCTGATCAAGCATGGCGCGAAGCTGCTGTTCGCCTATGCCGAGGCGACCGTGCCGAAGGTGACCGTCATCACCCGCAAGGCGTTCGGCGGCGCTTACGACGTCATGGCGTCGAAACATTTGCGCGGCGACATCAACCTGGCCTGGCCGACCGCGCAGATCGCGGTGATGGGCGCGAAGGGCGCGGTCGAGATCATCTTTCGCGCCGACATGAACGATCCGGTGAAGATCGCCGAGCGCACCAAGGAATACGAGGCGCGCTTCCTGTCGCCGTTCGTGGCCGCCGAGCGCGGCTATATCGACGAGGTGATCCTGCCGCACGCGACGCGGCGGCGGCTTTCGCGCGCGCTCGCCATGTTGCGGAACAAGAAGCTGGAGAACCCTTGGAAGAAGCATGATAATATTCCGCTGTGAGGGGAGGGGGGATTTCGCCACAGCGATGCGGGTATAGTTACGCGTGTGAGCGATTAGTGGCAAGGTGGCAAAGCCGGAGGAAAAACTAC
>DASXYQ010000123.1:0-5577 GCA_036502445.1 Roseiarcus sp.
CGCCTCCTGTCGAGCCTGTTTGGGCGGGTCACAGGCGGCGAGGGCGCCGGCGAGCAGGCAGGAAACCAACACCGTCAGGCACTTCATGGCGTCAGGCTCCCGCGTTCGGTGGGAAGGGGCCGGGGTGGGTGAGCGCGCGAAGCGCGAATTCGACGACGGCTTCAGGCGGAAGGTGTGTCGGGGAATCACCCAATTGCGCGATCAGTTGCGGGTGATGGATGCAGGCGCAGGCGGCGAGGGTCTGAGCTGCGAGATATTGCGGGTCGCCGGGGCCGAACTCGCCGCTCCCCTGTCCCTCGGCGACGAGTGGGGCAATGATCGCGCGGCAATCCTGCTTGAACGTTTCGATCGCCGGCCACCGCTCGCTCATCGCGATTTCGCAAATCTCATGGACGCGCGATTGATTGACCATCTGGTCGTGCATGCAATGGTACATCATCAGCAGCACGGCGCCGAAACGCTCGGAGGCGGAGCCGGGGCCGCTGGCGAGTCGTCGTCCCTCGGCGATGATCGCGCCCAGCTGGCTGGTGGCAACGGCCTCGGAGAGCGCCTGTTTCGACGGATAGAAGCGATAGACGTTGGCGCTCGACATGCCGAGCCGGTCCGCGACGTCCGCGATCGTCGCGCGCGCCCCGAGTTCGCGGATGAGGTCCCAGGCGACCTCGAGAATGCGAGCGCGGGTCTCTTCGGAATTGCGGCGCTCGACAACGTTCGGGACCAACTTGGCCGTCCTTTTTGATGACGACTGACGATTTACGGCTTTTATCACAACTCAGCCTTAAGTCAAGAGGCAGTCCCCCTCCTCCCATCGCGGGAGAAGGGGGCGCGATACGGGGCGCCTTGTGTCGCAAGGGGAAGGGGTCGGCTGCGCGCGTCCACCCTCCCCCTCAGCCCGCCTCGTCGATCGCGTGCCGGAGTTTGCGCAGGTCGGTCCAAGTCCAGCGCTTCGCGCTCGGCTGGCGTAGCAGATAGGCGGGATGAAACATCGGCAGGGCCGGGATCGCGCGCCCGTCCTCGATGGCATATTCGCGCCAGACGCCTCGGGCGCGCGTGATCCCTTCCTTGGTCCCCAAGAGGGTCTGCGTCGCAGAAGCCCCGAGGCAGACGAGCCAACGCGGGATCACGAGGGCGATCTGCCTCATCATGAACGGCAGACAAATCGTCGTCTCCTGCAGCGTCGGCGTGCGATTTCCCGGCGGCCGCCACGGCACGACGTTGGCGATATAGACCTTCGTCCGATCGAGCCCGATCGAGGCGAGCATCCGGTCCAGCAGCTTGCCCGCGCGGCCGACGAATGGGCGGCCGATTCGATCTTCGTCGGCGCCGGGCGCCTCGCCGACCAGCATGATCGACGCATCGGGCGCGCCGTCGGCGAAAACCAGTTGGGTCGCGGTCGCCTTCAGGCTGCAGCCCTGGAAGGCGTCGAGCGCCGCGCGCAATTCGTCGAGAGTCCGGGCCGCCCGAGCCGCCTCTGCGGCCGAACGCGCCGCCTCGTCGGGCGGGGCAACCAAGGCGGCGGGGCTCGCCCGCGCCGCGGCCGCGACCATCGCCGGGGCGGAGGCCACGGCCTTCGGCGGCGGGGCGGCCGATTCGGCGAAGCGATCGTGCGGCGTCGCGTCGAGCGCGATATCGACCCCCGCCTCGATCCACCAGCGCAACGCCTCCGCCGCGCGTCGCGCGGTGAGGTCGAGAGGGGCGCGGGGCGGATTCATGAGCGGGCCGAGAAAGGAGCGGACCCCTCCCCTAGCATGCGGCCCGATCCCGGCGAACCCTCCCTTGACGATTCCGTCGCGCCGCCGGCTATTGGGGCTAGAGTTTTGTTGGCGCGTGCTATTGTGCGGCAAGGAATATTGGGGAGGCCGAGAGAATGCCCGGCGAAGTGGAACTGCCCGCCCGCGAGGCGATGGATTTCGACGTCGTGATCGTCGGCGCCGGCCCCGCCGGGCTCGCCGCCGCGATCCGCCTCAAGCAGCTCGACGCCGACCGCACCGTCGTCGTGGTCGAAAAGGGCTCGGCGGTCGGCGCGCATATTCTCTCCGGCGTGGTGATCGATCCGATCGGCCTCGATCGGCTGCTGCCGGACTGGCGGCAGGATCCCGAGCGGCCGCTGAAGACCCCTGTCGTCGAGGACCGGTTCATGGTGCTGGGGCCTTCGGGCGGCATCCGGCTGCCGAATTGGCCGATGCCGACGCTGATGAGCAACCATGGCAATTTCATCGGCTCGCTCGGCGCCGTGACGCGTTGGCTGGCTGCGCGCGCCGAGGCGCTCGGCGTCGAAATCTATCCCGGTTTCGCGGCGGTGGAAGTTCTCTATGGCGAGATGGGCGAGGTCGTCGGCATCGCGACGGGCGACATGGGCGTAGGGCGCGACGGCAAGCCGAAGGACAATTTCGTCAGGGGCATGGAGCTGCGCGGCAAATATGTCCTGATCGGCGAAGGCGCGCGCGGATCGCTGACCAAGCAACTCGTCGCCCAATTCAAGCTCGACGCGGGCCGCGAGCCGCAAAAGTACGGCATCGGCCTGAAGGAGATCTGGCAGGTCGACGCCGCACGCTTTTTACCGGGCCGCGTGCAGCATAGTTTCGGCTGGCCGCTGGGACTCGGCGCGGGCGGCGGCTCGTTCCTGTACCATTACGACGATCGCCTGGTCTCGGTCGGCTTCGTCGTCCATCTCAATTATTCCAATCCGTATCTCTCGCCGTTCGACGAGTTCCAGCGCTTCAAGACGCATCCGTTGATCCGCGAGACGTTCGAGGGCGGCAGGCGGCTGGCTTATGGCGCCCGCGCGATCACCGAGGGCGGCTGGCAATCCGTGCCGAGACTCACCTTCCCCGGCGGCGCGCTGATCGGCTGCGCCGCGGGTTTCGTCAACGTGCCGCGCATAAAGGGCTCGCACAACGCGATCCTGTCGGGAATCCAGGCGGCCGACGCGGCCGCCGCCGCGATCGCGGTGGGCCGCAAGAACGACGAACTGACGGATTACGAGGACGGTTGGCGCGAATCCGACATCGGTCGCGATCTGCGCAAGGTGCGCAACGTCAAGCCGCTCTGGAGCAAGCTGGGGCTCGCCCTCGGCGTCGGGCTCGGGGGCTTCGACATGTGGACCAACGAACTTCTCGGCGCCTCGGTGTTCGGCACGCTGAAGCACGGCAAACCCGACAGCGACACCCTGACGCCTATCGCGGACGCCAAGCCGATCGCCTATCCCAAACCGGATGGAAAAATCTCGTTCGACAAGGCCTCGTCGGTCTTCCTGTCGAACACCAATCACGAGGAGGATCAGCCGGTCCACTTGAGGCTGCGCGATCCCGCCGCGCCGATCCGCGACAATCTTCCGAAGTACGGCGAGCCCGCGCGGCTCTACTGCCCGGCGGGCGTCTATGAGGTCGTCTACGCCGACGAGGCAAAGCGGACCGATCCACACTTCGTCATCAACGCGCAGAATTGCGTCCATTGCAAAACCTGCGACATCAAGGACCCCGCGCACAACATCGATTGGGTCCCGCCCGAGGGCGGCGGCGGGCCGAACTATCCGGACATGTGAGCCGCGTTCTCAGGAGCTGGGCGCACTTTTCGGCCCGGGATGGGGGGCGCTAAACGAGGTCAACGGCGCCAAGTCGGACGGGTCGGAGAATTGGCCGTCAATTCGCCGCTATCACAACCGCACGGCTTTTCTTATGCAGACGCGCGCATCGCCGGACCTTTGAGAGAGCGCTTCGCGCCACTCGCTCACTATTTTTCTCTCTGAGCCGATTACTCGCTACATAGCCGGTCAGTCTTGGAGCATACCCGGCCAGGAAAAGCGCCGCGGCGCCCCTCTCGATGGCCCTCGCCGTCTCAGGCTCGAGCGTGTCCGGCTGTAAATTGAGCTCCGCGGCGACGGCAGCCAAACCGAACGCGCGACAAAGAGGCGACGACGGTCGCTCGAGGGATTGTGGTTGGTCGAGAAGATCTCTAGTCATGGGTCGATCTCCTGAATGGGAAGAGACAATCAGGCGTTTTCGCCTCGTCAGTTTACCGCCCGGGGCGCCGCGCGGGCATCGTTGGCGTATTGGCCCCAAGTCGCCGTGCACGCCCCGTAGCAGTTCGACGAATTCAGGCTTTCGCGATCTGACAACGGCAGTGAAACCCCGAGGGATTCCCAATAGCCGTCGGTTGCCGCCAAATCCTTCCACGACGCCGCCGCGACGCTTGCGACGGCGACCAGGACCATGATCGCGATTACAAGGGTGAACCGCGGCTTACCGAAATTGACTTGAACATTCATCATCTGCGTGGCCGAAGCGCTCGCGAGAGCGGGTGGAGAATGACACTATGAGCATTTACGCGTGCGAGGTCTTCCAGCAAAAATGCACAAATTGCAGAATCACACGATCCTCTACCGCGATCGGCGTGGATCGCGCTGCTTCACCTCGGAGGCCCAGAGAACGGCGAGCGGATCAATGCGCCATGTGGGCTGCCCGCGCAGTCGGCGGCTGTTGGCGACCGCGCCTACAGCGGCGAGCGACGGCTCGCTCGACGGCGGCAGAACGATGATGTAGAGCCTCGTCGCGTCGAAGGGCAGGGACGCGGTTGGTCCGACTGTTTTTGCGCAGGGGAGGATGGTTCATGCTCACGTTGTTCTACTGCCCCGGCACTTGCGCGCTCGCCTCGCATATCGCGCTGGAGGATGCGGGGGCGAGCTACGAACTGAAGCGGCTCGATTTCCGCAAGACTGAGCAGCAATCGCCGGACTATCTCGCGATCAACCCCAAGGGGCGCGTGCCCACGTTGAGAACTCCGCGCGGCGTTCTGACGGAGACGCCGGCGATCCTCGCCTTTGTCGCGCAGAGTTTTCCCGAGGCCCGCCTCGCGCCGTTGGACGACCCTTTCGCTTTCGCGCAATTGCAGGCGTTCATCGCCTATCTCTGCTCGACCGTGCATGTCGCTCACGCCCATGGGCGACGGGGCTATCGCTGGGCGGCCGAGGAGGCTTCGTTCGCCGACATGAAACGCAAGCTTCCCGAGAGCGTCGGCGCCTGTTTCGAACTGATCGAGACTCGGATGTTCAAAGGGCCGTGGGCGATGGGGGAAGATTATTCCATCGCCGATCCCTACCTCTTCACGCTCGCGACCTGGCTGGAGGGAGACGACGTCGATCCCGCGCGTTTCCCGCGTGTTGCCGAGCACCGCGCGCGCATGAGGGAGCGAGCGAGCGTCAAGAAGGCGATGCAGCAGGAAATGGCGGCGTGACGCCGCCTGCAGAGTTCCGGCAAAAAAGGGGCTTTCAATTCGTACGGTAATACCGTACACTTCGGCAATGAATGAATATTCGCGGCATCAAACATCGCGGCCTTCGTCACTGATGACCGATGCTCTCACCGCGATACGAATGAGGCCGGCGCACCCCGGCGTCTTCATCCGAGAGGAAGTTCTCGGTGAGCTTGGCCTTTCCGTCAGCGAGGCCGCCGAGGCCCTCGGCGTGCGCCGCGCGACCCTCTCCGACGTCGTCAACGGCAAGGCCGCCGTGTCGCCGGAAATGGCGCTTCGGATCGAGAAGGCTTTCGGCGTGAACATGGACACGCTGCTGAAAATGCA
>DASXYQ010000124.1:0-2696 GCA_036502445.1 Roseiarcus sp.
CGACGGTCAGCAGATAGCCGCCCGGGTTCGAGGGGTCCGGGTCCGGCGCCGCATGGACCGCGTCGTCGTGATCCCTGGCGTCGACGGGATCGATGGTGACGAGCTGCAGGTCGCGCCAGTCCTCACGATGGGCGAAGCTCGCCGGACGCGCCGCCTCGGCCTCTTTCAGCGCGGCGACGGAGAAGACATGAGGGATGTCATGCGCAATCAGCGCGATCAGGCTTACCGCGCGTTCGGAATTCACCGCCCCCAGCCGCTCGACGACCCGCGCCGAGGGCAGGCCGAACCGGCCCTCGCGCAGCATTTCCAGCGCGACGAGTTCGCCCTCTCGAGCCTCGCTGCTCAATCCGCTGGGGATGAAGATTTCGCGTGCGGCGCCCTTCTTGTCGATCGGCAGCACGCGTCCCGCGCCATTCACCAGCTCGCGATAGACGCCGAGCGCGCGCGCGCGGGCTCGATCGAGTACTTTGACGACCCGGCCGCTATGCGATTCATCCTCGAAATCGGCGTCGATCCGCAGCAGGACCCGGGCGCCGATGCCGGGAGCGGGCGCCTTTTCTCGCTTCAGGCGGGGGCTGCGAACCCGAATGCGCGGCGGCTCGCCCGCCTCGGTCCAATCGATGGGACGCGCGATCAGTTCGCCATCGCGGTCTCGCTCGACGATGTCGGCGACCACGGTGGCTGGCAGGACGCCGTTGCGTCGGAGAACCTTGCGGCCGCGCGTGACGGCGCCGTCGGATTCGAGGTCCTTGATGAGCAATTTGAGTTCGGTCCTGGCCGCGCCCTTGACGCCGAACGCGCGCGCCACGTCACGTTTGGTGACGCGAGCGGGCGGCGTGACGCCGTTCGGCGATGGCGCGCCGGAGAGAAAGGCCAGCACCTCGTCCCGCGAGGGCAGAGCGTCCGTCTGGGCCCTCGGCAACAGGGCACCGCGGGACCGCGGACGAGACGCGGACCGCGGACCGGGGATTTTCTTCGGCAAAGCGGGGTCGCAACTCGAATGGTAGGCAATCGCCGCGGCGATGCGCCGCGAGGATATACTTAGGCGTCGGCGACAATGCTTACAAGCCGAAGGCGTCGGCGATCGCGCAGCGGGGCCGCGCGGGTCGATAATTCTGAGGCTCGGGTCCGCTTGCGCCGCCGTTGGCGGTATTGGGCGAACCCGCCGGATTCGACAAGGACAGACTCCTACGTCGGAAGGCGATAGGTTCGGATCGCCGTGTCGCGATAGAGCGCGCGAAGCTCGGACTCGCTGGCGCCGGCGACGATTTTATCGACGATTTCGACCCATTTCGGATAGCGATGCGTCAGCTCCGAGACTGTCCAATCGCTGCCGAACATCACGCGATCGAAGCCGAACTGCTCGACGACATGGGCGACATAGGGCTTTACCTGATCGGCGGTCCACGCTGCGTGATCCGCCTCCGTTATGACGCCGGATATTTTGCAGACGACGTTCGGCCGGCGCGCCAGTTCTGCGATCTGGCCCTGCCAGGGTTCACGCAAGCCGTTCTTGATGTCCGGCTTTCCGATGTGATCGAGCACGAAGGAGACCTCTGGACAGCGCTTCGCCAGCTCCAGGGCGTAGGCCATCGCGGTATGTTTGATGCAGATATCGAAGGGCAGATCGTATTTGGGCAACAGCCGCAGCCCCTCGAGAAATCCGGGCTCCAGGCAGAACGCAGGATTCCGCTCGGTCTCGATCAGGCGTCGGACGCCCCGGACGCTGCGGAAGGCTGTGAGCGAAACGAGATCGGCTTCGACAGCTCCGCCCTTTTCCAGCGGCGCGTGCGCGACGATGCCGCTGAGCCTCGTGTCGGCGTCGGCCATTTCCTGAACGAAAGCGGCCTCCTCCAGGTGGAGACCGGGGTCGACCGCCACTTCGGCGAAGACGATCTTGTCGACGACGACCGCTGCGCGGGCTTCGTCGAAATCCTCGAGCAGATATGTCCGGTTGATCTTCGGCGCGCCGGCGAGCCAAGCGTAGCGCAGTCGCGCGACGTCATAGAGATGTACGTGGCTGTCGACGATCGGAAACCCGGGCATGGTCTTTTCTCGCATGGCTCGCAGTGGCCGACAAGGGCGTCTTCGCCGTATGGCACATGTTGGTCGAGCACGGCCGACGCTCGATTGTCGAGTTCTCTTTGAACCGAGGCGTTTCGGGCGCCGGGATCGCGGCGCGAGAGGCTGACGGCAAGACGGAGTCGCCGCGAAATCGCGCTGCAACGTTTGCAAAAATTGTATCCGCGCCTGCAGATGGTATGGTCTCGGAAACCTGGAACCTCCAAGATCGGGTAAATGGGCGCGCGCGCGACCGTGCGACTCCGGCTGACGAACCGCGAGAATGGCAAGCGCCAGAAAAAGGTAAAAGGCGCCAAACGTCTTGAAGTCGCCCGATGCAAAACTGAAATAGTCACGTGCGCTCCAGAAGCTGGCAAGTAACGCGAACCATTCGGCTCGACCAAGGGGCCGGGCCTGCTCGAGTCTTGTTTTTTGGACATCTCCTCAGGATTAACGACACGTGGCTGCGCCCTCTCCCAAGCCCTCGCTCTGGGCCGCGACCGCCGCTCCCGGCCCGCCAACCCCGCCGCTCGCGGCGCCGACGCGGGCGGATGTCTGCGTCGTCGGAGGCGGTTATTGCGGGCTGAGCGCGGCGCTGCATCTGGCGGAGCAGGGCGCGGACACCGTCCTGCTGG
>DASXYQ010000125.1:0-9409 GCA_036502445.1 Roseiarcus sp.
TGCTGGGCGAGGAGACGACCGCGGGCGGCACGGCGCGCTATGTCGATTCTTCCGTCGAACGCCTCCAGGTCAAAGCGAAGGGCCTGGTGGCCGGGCGTCATGTCCTCACGTGCAACGGACGCAAATTGCCGATGACGCCCACCGGCGCCGTCGGCGAGGCGGTCGCCGGCGTCCGCTACAAGGCGTGGCAGCCCTACTCGGGTCTGCATCCCACGATCCCGCCGCAAGCGCCGCTGACCTTCGACGTGCTCGATGCCTGGAGCGGCCGCTCGCTCGGCGGCTGCGTCTATCACGTCTCACACCCCGGCGGCCGCGCCTACGACACTTCGCCGGTCAACGCCTACGAGGCCGAGGCTCGGCGGCTCGCGCGCTTCCAGGACCACGGGCATACGGCGGGGACGGTGACGATCCCGTCTGACGAGGCGACCGCGGAGTTTCCGCTGACGCTGGATTTGAGGAGGAGGACGACGCCGAGTCGCGCGAGTGATCGCCCGGGCGTTCCCAAGCCCGGATAATTCGTGGCGGAGACCGCCGGCTCGCGGACCGTTCCTTGCCAGTCGTTATGTATCTGACTAAAGTCAGAGAATGGATCGAACGCAAATCCAGCGAGTTCGCCGGTTCAACCGCTTGGTCACCCAGCGCGTCGGCGCCCTGCAGGACGGGTATCTCAGCCGCGGCCGTCCTTTGGGCGAAGCGCGATTGATCTTCGAAATCGGTGTGGACGGCGCCGACGCGAGCTCGCTCCGCGGCAGGCTCGGTCTGGATTCGGGTTATCTCAGCCGGCTCCTGGGTTCACTTGACGGGCAGGGCCTCGTGACCGTCAAAAGAAAAGCCGGGGACGCGCGCAGGCGACGCGTGGCCCTGACCAGGAAGGGACGCGTGGAGCTTTCGAGTTATGAAAGGCTTTCCGACGAGCTCGCTGCCTCGCTTCTGGAGGCGCTAGACCCAGCGCGGCGCGACCGGCTGATGTCGGCGATGGAGGAGGTGGAGCGGCTGCTGCGGGCCGCTTCGGTCGAGATCGTCGTCGTGGCGGCGCGCAACGCCGAGGCTCACTGGTGCCGCGACGAATACTTCCGCGAGCTCGCATCGCGCTTCGAGGAAGGCTTCGACCCGTCGAGAGACAAGGCCGGAGAAATGAGCGAAATGACCCCGCCCACGGGCGTCTTCGTGCTCGCACGTCTGGAAGGTGATCCGGTCGGCTGCGGCGGCCTCAAGCGGGTCGACGAGATCACGGGCGAGATCAAGCGCGTTTGGACTGCGCCCTCAGCCCGAGGGCTTGGCGTCGCACGCAAGGTGGTGCGAAGGCTCGAGGCGGCCGCTCGCGACCTGGGCCTGAAGGGAGTTCGCCTCGACACCAACCGCGTGCTGACGGAAGCCCAAGCGCTATACCGCGCAGAAGGATATCGGGAAGTCGAGCGCTTCGGCGACAACCCTTACGCGCATCATTGGTTTGCAAAAGAATTGTAGCGGCGTCGCCCTCACGGCGCCGTCCTGATCCCCTCCTGGCGCGCGCGCTCGACCAACAGCTTTGCGTCCTCGGGCAGCAGATACCTCTTGGCGACCAGATCGGCGACGGCCTTCTCGAACGCGGCGACGTAGGTCTCTATCGTCGGATAGCGCTCCTCGATCGAGAGCCTGGGATCGCCTGTCGCGAGGCGCTCCGCGCGCGTCGCGGCGAACGGGATGAAGCTGCCTTGCAGGTTGCACAATCCGTTTTCGAAGCGATCCTCGCGCCCGAGATTCCAGCCGGTATATGTCCCGATCGGCGTTTGCAGGAACGCCGATCTCAGCCCGCCGATATCGTTTCCGTCGGCGTCGACCTGCATTTCCAATACGCCGTAACTTCCCGAACGCACCAGCGGCGGCTCGCGCGCGATGATCCCGCTGGAATCCCCCGGTCGATAGAGCGGGCCGAAATCCAGTGGATGCAGCGTGTCGTAGGTGCGCAGCGGGGACGTCGCGGGACGTGCGACGCCGTCGTAAGAATTGGCGGGGATTTCGGGAAAGCGCACCTGGTCCGGCGGGATTAGCGTGCCCTCGGAGATGCGCGGCGTCGCGCTGTCTGGAGGCGCCTCGTTGTCGCGCACCCAGACGGTCAGCGCAGTCAGCAGCGCGCGCATCGTCCAGAGCTGCGGATTGGGGTTCGGTTGCTGCTGGCAATTGCCGAACGGCGCGTGCTTCGACAACGGGAGCGGCGCGACGCCGTGCTGCGTGCTCGCCATGATGAAGGTGCGAACGTTTGGCGGGTCCGCGACATCATGCTGGCCGAGCGGGTCGGTCAACCCGAGCGACTGACGCCCTTCCCACATTTCCAGCGCGGTCGCGACGTGGAATAGCCGAGGGCAAGTGTCGGTCGCCGCACAGCGGTCGAACAGGCCCTGGGTACGCAGCGTCAGCGGGTCGATCAGCTTCGCGTAGGTGAAGGGAAAATCATACGCGGGATAGAGGTGATCGACCTGCTCGCCCCAGGCGCGCACCGGTTGGCCGAAGCGCACGTTCAGCGGCATCAGGCCGCCGCCGATGTGGGGATAGGCGCCGTCGAACACGCGCAGGCCGGCTTTGTCTTGGTTGAATCCGAGCGCGAGAAAACTGCGGATCATCCGGCCGCTCTGCGAGGCGCCCTCGAGAATCGCGAGATTGTCGGGGCGATAGACCGGATTTGCATGGCCGGAATCGTCATGAGCGGAATTGCGCAGGAAGGCGCCGAGATCGCGCGTGGCGGCAAAGCCGAGGCCGCCGACCGTCGGGTCCTTGGCGCGATAGATCAGCTCGTAGAGCCGGCCGGGTTGAAAGCCGGTGGAATAGCAGACGTGCCTGTCGTCGGGCATCGCCGGCTTGCGCGGCTCGCAGACGCCGAAGCTCCATTGGCTGTTCGCGATCGGCTCGCGCGGATCCTGCTCGCGCGCCCTGACCGTCAGGGTTGGTATAAAGCCGTCAGCGGCGGGCGTCTGATTGTCGAGGCTCGCGGTGGGATAACTGTCGTAGCTGTCGGGGGGATAATTCTGAATCTGCTGGCTCATGCTGATCGGCAGGCTCGCGGCCGGCGCCGGCGCAATGATTTCCGAACGCACCACGCCGGTAATCGGCGAGCCATCGTGATTGTGCGCGATGATGGGCGGCATGCGGACGCGGTTCATGCCGGGCAGCACGTCCATTTCCCATCCGAACCAGGCCATCGTGTAGCCCTGACGCATCAGCCAGCCGTCGCCGGGCGAGGTCAAGCCGTTGCGCTCGGCCAACGTTCCACCGACGCCCTCGTTGAAATTGGACGGCGCGAGCTTGTTGCCGCGGTTGTTCACCTCGAACAACAGGATGCGGTTGCCGCGCGCGATGTCCTCGGGCTTCAGCAATTCGATTTCAGTCGTGTATTCGACCATGCCGCGCGCGTTGCGCGGCGCGAGATTGATGTCCTGGATGATCGCATTCGCGGGATCGGCGGGGTCGAGTTCGCCCGCGACTCGGCCGACGAGATGCTCGTAGCGGCCGACTTCGCCGAAGGCTGCGCCGGCATAAGCGGGTTCGGATTTGAGGATTTCAATCTGCGTGATCCGCGCCTCGGCGAGGCTCGTTGAAATCATCCACGCGATTAGGCCGATCGCCGCGTCCGCAAGCGGTTTTCTCATGATCCTGAGACTCCCTTTTTCGCGCCAGGCCATTTTCAACTGGCGCCCATCGCTAGCGACAGCCCCTGCGCGGCGCCTTTCCACGGAAGACCCGATGTGCGATCGTGAGCGAACGACAATAACGATCTCGGGAGAGAAGAATGGCCAACCTCGTCGTGATGTACAAGACGCCGACGGACCCGAAAGCGTTCGATAAGTACTATTCCGAGACGCACATTGCGATCGCGAAGCAGATGCCGGGGTTGCGAAAATATGAAATCAGCCAGGGTCCGGTCATGACCCCCGGCGGCCCTTCGGGCTATCAACTGGTTGCGACCCTGCGATTCGACGACATGGCCGCGATCCAGCAGGCGTTCGCGAGCGCGAAGGGTCAAGCCGCCGTTGCCGACGTGCAGAACTTCGCGACAGGTGGCGTCGACATATTCATGTTCGACGATCGCGAGGCGTGAGGCGCGCCGGAAAGCGCGGCTCCAAAAAAGAGCCCAGCTTCAAACCTCGAACACTCCCCCGCCGTAGCCCGCCTCGATCGGTATTCGCATCGTATAACCGCGCTCGGTCTTCACCGCGACCGGCTCGACGGTGACGATGCGGCGGGCGCGGGCGGCGGTTATGGCCGAGGCTGCGTCGGGGCTCTGGGCGACCATTTGCAGGTTGAGCCGGGTCGCGAACACCAGCGTGTATTTTCCGGCGTCGGCCTCCGCAAGCGCGCGGGACGGATTTATCCAGACCGAATCGACCGATTCCGACCCGTCATGGATCGCGATCTGATCGATCGGCGCGGCGACGATATAGAACCGCGTATCGAAGCGTTTGGGCAGGATCGGCGGCGTGATCCAATGGGCGAACGGAGTCAAGACATCCAGCGCCAGTTCGAGGTTTTCGGCGGCGATGAACTCGCCGAAAGGGCGCGCCTGCGGCTTCGCGCCGATACGCGAGCCCAGCCCATCGTCAAATCCGCGCGACCGCGCGAGCAGCACGCCGCATTCCTCGAAAGTCTCGCGCACCGCGGCGACCCGCGAGGCGCGGTCCCGGCCGTCCAGGCCGGTCGCGGGACCGCAAAGTGCGGGATCGGCGGCGATCGCGTAATCGCCGGCGTCGACGCTCCCGCCGGGAAACACCAGCGCGCCGGAGGCGAAGTCGATCTTGTGGTGACGTACGACCATGAAGACCTCCAATCCCGACACGCCGTCGCGCACGAGCAGGACGGTCGCGGCGGGGCGTACGGGGACGGCTTCGTTCATGGCGTCGATCCTCGGCTCGGATTCGTACGGCAAGGCGTCAGCGCCCGTGGCCTTTCGCTCCGGGGCCGTCAATGGGCCTCGAGTCGGCGCGTCGATCCTGCCACGGATTGAGCAGCGCCGCAGCCCCGACGTGCAGGTCGCACGATTTCCTTTGCGACAACTTGTATAATACATCAACTTTATGTCATATGTGCCTCCATGTCCGAGCGGCCTGCGCCAGCGGCGCCGCGCGCACGGCCGTCGGCGAACTCATCCAGCCGCCGCATAAGAGCGCGGAAATTTTCCTGGGTGCAAAGCATTGATAACACAGAAAATGGGGCAATATTCCCGACGGCGGTCAATCGTCCTGCGAAGCGGGGACCGTCGAAGTCGGTGTCCCGTCGACGCCCGTCTCGTCGGGTAGGATCGGCGGCAGCGGCCGTGCGTCGTAGTCCTGGATCGGCGGCGGAACGGCGCCGGTGGGGCCATGCAGCGACATCGGGGCCAACGCGAACCGCGGCGTCGGCGTCGCAAGTTTTGCTCGCGCCACGTCCATCGGCTCCTCGATGTCGGGCGCGGGCGGCAGGCCGTCGGGCGCGGCGGGAGGCGGAAGCAGATTCGGCGCGGGCAACGGCTTGCAATAGCGGCGCGGGCCGGTATTGGTCGCTCCATGCATCGCCAGATCCAGGTGGAAGTGGTTGTAATGGAACACGTCGGCGCCCGGCCCGAGCACCGTCGTGAAATGCTGGCAGGCGCCCGCGTGCGCCTCGTGAAGAAACGCGGATTCCTGAGTGTCTGTCTTCTTCCACTCGCGCGCGATCACAATCTCGCGTCCGTCGGCGAGCCTGAAGCCGGAGACGTCGACCGCATTGCCGAACGCATGTTCCGACAGCCGCGCACCCGCGATATTGTCCACCGAGCGGCAGCTGTAGGCGCCGAATGCCTCTAGCCCGACGACCCGCTGGCCAAACCGAGCCTGAGCGACCGGTTGCACGACCTGCTCCAGCCAAGCCTCGATCGCGGGGATCATCGAACAATCTATTGTGAGCGGCTTGTCGAGACTGATCGCCCCGTCGGCGAGGGCGGAGACCTTGAACGGATGGGTCATACCACAAATGCCCGGGCCGCTGATTTCGGGCCTCGGCTCGATATAGGCGGAAGACTTGACGAGTCCGCGCGAGAGGCAGACGTTCTCGGCCTGTGTGCGCCAGGCTGGGCGCTCGGCGCGCTCGACCGACCCGCAGCCCGCGAGCGAAAAGAGGGCGAACCCGCCCAGGGCAAATGGCCAAACGCGACGCGCCATCGCGCCAGATTGCGCGTATTTCCTGAAGGAATTCTAAAGGATGCGGCCACGTTGGCGCCGCTTTTGGTCGGCAAGGGAGGCGCGGCGCGAATCGAGTCTCGAGTTGGGTTACGGGGGGTTGATGGTTGAATTGGGGAGGGGGACGATTCGGAGGACGGCCGCCCTGGTTGGCGTGCTGCTGCTGTGCGTCGCCTCGCGGGCTGCGCTGGCGCATCCTCACGTCTGGATCACAGTGCGCACGCAGATCGTATTTTCTCCGGATGGCAAGGTCGCCTCATTGGTCCATGATTGGGTCTTCGACGAAATGTATTCGGCCTTCGCGACGCAGGGGCTCGCCAAGCCAGGCGACCTCGTCAACCGTGAGACGTTTGCGCCGCTAGCCAAAGAGAACGCCGGCGGCCTCGCCGAAATCGGCTATTTCACCACGCTGAAGCTAGACGGCAAAGCAGTCGGCTTCGCGCCGGTCACGGACTACTGGATGGAGGAGCGCCCCGATCATCTCGTCGCCTTCCATGTCGTCCTGCCGCTGAAGACGCCTCAGCGGGTGGGACGATTCGGGTCTCTGATGGTTGCTGATCCGGAATATTTCATCGACTTCGAATTCGACGACAAGGATGGGGTTGTCTTTCGCTCGGCGCCGGCGGGGTGCTCGAACTCCTACGCCAAGCCCAAGCCGCTCGACGGCGGCGACAAGAAGACGCTCGATGAGTCCTTTTTCAGCGGCCTCGCGCCGGGAACCAATTTCGGTTTCAAAATGGCCAGTCGCGTGATCATCGCGTGCCCGTGAATCCGCGCCCGATTACTTTCGCTGCTTTGCTCGCTTCGCTCCTGGCCGGCGTTGGGCCGGCTCTCGCGACAGCGATGAGGCCGTTCGCCGTCGGCGGCGGCGAGGGAGGCGGCGGGGCCAGCCGCGGCGTCACGGGCTGGCTGCTGAACGAGCAATCCCGACTGACGCACCTGATATCGGCCCACCTGACTGCGCTGTCTGGCGATTCGATGGCGATCTGGGGCCTCGTCGGCCTCGGGTTCGCCTACGGGGTGTTCCACGCGGCGGGCCCTGGGCACGGCAAGGCGGTCATCGCCTCCTACATGATGGCCAACGACCGCGCGCTGCGACGAGGGATCGCGCTCGCCTTTCTCGCGGCGCTGATGCAGGGCGCGGTGGCGGTGGCTCTCGTCGGCGTCGCCGCCTTCGTGTTCAATGCGACGGCGACTCAGATGAACCGGGCCGCAAACGCACTGGCCTTGACGAGCTATGTCGGCATCGCGGTCATCGGCGCATGGCTCGTCTGGAAGAAAGGGCGCGCGCTGGTCGGGGCGCTGCGGCGCTATTACGCGCACCACGCAGTGATCGCCGAGGGCGCCCTCTATGCCGGCGCGCCTTGGCGGACAGGCCCGGGTACGCTGTCCTCGACGACGTTTCGCGCGCATGTTCCCGGCGACGACTTCGTCGAGGACGCAGCGTGCGGTCACGACCACGCGCCCGATCCGAGCCTCCTCGGAGAAGGGTTTTCTTGGAGCAGCGCGGCGGCGACCGTCGTGGCGGCCGGCTCGAGGCCCTGCTCGGGCGCCATTTTGGTTCTCGTCTTTTCCTTCGCGAGGAACGTTTTCCCGGCGGGAGTCGCGGCGGTCTTCGCAATGTCGCTGGGAACGGCGCTGACGACGGGCGCCCTCGCCTGGGTCGCGGTCTTCGCCAAGGGCCTCGCGATCCGCTTCGCAGCGGGCGAGGATTCGCGCGTCGCTTTGATCGCGCGCGGATTCGAGTTCGCCGCCGCGCTGCTCGTGCTATGGTTCGGCGTGGCGCTGCTGGTGGGGTCGGGCGCCCCGGCGTGAGTCGCGGTCCACCTCTCCCGCCCTGGCGGGAGAGGGCCGCGGTGAGTGCCGTCCGATTACAAAGGCCCCTCATCCGGCGCTTCGCGCCGCTTTCTCCCGCTTTTTCGCGGGAGAAAGGGCTCACGTTCCAGCCACGAGTCTTCCCGCCAGCGCCTTGGCGATCAGTTCTCGCGTCTCGCCGATGCCATAGAGCGCGATGAACGAGCCGAGGCGCGGTCCGCGCTCCTCGCCCAGCAACACGGCGTAGAGCATGTTGAAGAAATCGTTGGAGACGCCAGGACGCTCTGGCGTCGCATTCTTCGCGTTCAGATCCTGATAGCGCGGTATCGGCCGCGCGATGTCGTAGAGGGCGTGCTGGATTTCGTCGGGGCCGGCGTCCGCCGACAGGGTGGCCAGTTTCGCGGCGATGCTCTCCAGCGCGGCGCGCTCGACCTCGTCCGGCGGGCGGTAGCGCTTCTTCGGCGCGACGAAATCACGAAAATAGGCGACCGCGTAGTTCACGAGCCTGTCGAGACGCGGATGCGTTTGCGGCGACGCGGAGGGAGCATAGCGCCGCAAGAAGCCCCAGAGCACCGTCGGATTGTCGCTATTGGCGACGGCGGCGAGGTTGAGCAGCATCGCGAACGTGACCGTCGTCCTCGGTCCGTTCGATCCGTGCTCCAGTGTCTCCGGCTCGGGCGGCGCGCCGGAATGTATGTGCCAGACGGGATTGCCCAGCCGCTCCTTCCAGTCCTGCCGGAGGTAAGCGTCGAGAAAGCTGAGGTAATCGTCGACCGTGCGCGGGATCACGTCGAAATGGAGCCGCTTTGCGGCCGTCGGCTTCTGGAACATGAATACCGCCAGACTTTCCGGACTCGCATAAGTCAGCCACTCCTCGAGCGTCAGGCCGTTGCCCTTGGACTTGGAGATTTTCTGTCCCTTGTCATCGAGAAACAATTCGTAATTGAAGCCGGCGGGCGGCTCGGCGCCGAGCGCCCGCACGATCTGCGAGGAGAGCCTGACTGAATCGATCAGGTCCTTGCCGGCCATCTCATAATCGACCTTCAGCGCGTACCAGCGCATCGCCCAGTCGGGCTTCCATTGCAGCTTGCACTGGCCGCCCGTGACCGGCGTTTCGAAATCCTCGCCCGATTGCGGATCGCGCCAGCGGATCACGCCCTTGTCGGCGTCGTATCCCGTCAAGGGAACCTGCATGACGATTCGCGTGCGCGGATGAATCGGCAGGAATGGCGAATAGGTGCCCGCACGCTCCTCGCGGAGGCTCGGGAGCATGATCTCCTGAATGGCCTCGAAGCGGTGCAGCATGTGGAGCAGCGCGGCATCGAAGCGTCCCGACTTATAGTAGTCTGTCGAGGAGACGAACTCGTACTCGAACCCGAATCCGTCGAGAAACCTGCGCAGTCGTGCATTGTTATGGGCGGCGAAGCTCT
>DASXYQ010000126.1:0-3037 GCA_036502445.1 Roseiarcus sp.
AATGCCTGGATGGCGACGAAGTCCCACTTCTGCGAGGCCATGTTGTCGATCGCCGAGCGCTGCTTGACCGCATCGAGCTGGCCGTCGAACCAGGTCACCTCGACATTGAACAGCTTGCCCCAGTACTCTGCCGCCTGCTTGCCCTGGGCGCACCAGGTCGCCTGCAGGCCGGCGTTGGAGAATGCCGCCTTCAACGGCTTGGCGGACATGCCGGCTTCCTTGGCCATCGCGGCGCCGATCAACGGATTGATCCCCATGCCGCCGAGCAATGCCGCCGCGCCGCCGCCGATCGCCGCGCCGCGGATCAGTTCCCGTCGGGAATGTGAGCCGTCCTTCGAATTCGAGCCGAATTTTGTCGTCCTCATAGTGCGTCTCTCCCTTGTCTCGCGCGTCAAGTCGAGGTCCGCGATCACGTCGCGGGCGCGGAAAGCGAAACTAACACGGGACTTTCGAGACTCCAACATTCGGGGACGGCATATCGACCAAGCCGCCGAACCCACGCGGCCGGCGACCGCGTCTCGCGGGTACGGGTCAGGCGGCGTCGGCGCTGACGCGGTTGCGGCCTTCCGCCTTGGAGCGGTAGAGTGCCCGATCGGACCGGCGATAGAGTTCGTGCGGGTCGAGGTCGTCGCGCCGCTCCGCCAGACCGATCGAAGCGGTGATCGAAATCGCCCGGGCGCCCTTGTCGATCGCGAACTGCTCCCGTTCGATCGCGAGCCGGGCGCGCTCGGCGATCCGGGACGCCGCGACGACGTTCACTCCGGGCATCAGGATGACGAATTCCTCGCCGCCCAGCCGACAGAGCAGGTCGCCGCCGCGGATGATGCCGCGAAGCCGATCGGCGAACGCGATCAGGACCTCGTCGCCGGCGTCGTGTCCATAGCTGTCGTTGACGCGCTTGAAGTGATCGATGTCGAGTATCATCAGCGTCAGCGGCGCTCGGCGAATTCGCGCGTTCTCCATCATCGTCGGCAGATGATTCTCCAGAAAACGGCGATTGTTGAGCCCGGTCAGGGGATCGAACAAGGCCAGTTCGATCGACTGCTGCACCTTCTCTCGCAGACTGTCGGCGTAACGCTTCTGACGCAACTGCGTGCGCACGCGGGCGAGCAATTCGTTGCGATCAACCGGCCGGCTGAGCCAATCGTTGATCCCGAGCTCGAGCCCGCGCAGAACGCGCGGGCGATCCTCGAGGTCCGCGATCACGAGAATGGGCAGGTTTCGCGTGCGTTCGACTGCCCGAACCTGGCTGCACAGGCGCAACGCATCGTAGTCGCAGAGGCCGAGGCTGACGACGATGACGTCGACATTGTCCTCGGCCGCCTTGAACATCGCCTCCTGCGCATTCGCCTCGACCGTGACTACGTGATGCGGCGACAGCGCCTGCAAGAGGCGCTCGGACGAACTCTTGCGGTCGTCGACGAGTAGGAGCCGCCCGCGTCGGCCGTCCTCGGAGCTCGGCGTCGCGAAAGGCGCGATCATTCCGAGCGCGACCGTGGTGTTGGCGCGATTGCGCAACTCGT
The DNA here is from genome assembly GCA_036502445.1 of Roseiarcus sp. Lineage (GTDB taxonomy): Bacteria > Pseudomonadota > Alphaproteobacteria > Rhizobiales > Beijerinckiaceae > Roseiarcus. The sequence goes on from DASXYQ010000126.1 coordinate 1,524, forward strand.
CGATCACGACCTTGAGCCGGGCGAGCGAGCGCACCCGAGCGAGCAACTGCATTTCGTCGATCGGCTTGGTGACGAAATCGTCGGCGCCGGCCTCGAGGCCGTGCACGCGGTCGGCTTGACTGTCGAGCGCCGTAACCATCACGATAGGCAGGTGCGCGGTCGAAACGTGGCTCTTGAGGCGTCGGCAGACCTCGAAACCATCCATCTCGGGCATCATGATGTCGAGCAGAACGATGTCGCACAGGGCTTTTTCGCATATCGCGAGCGCTTCGGCGCCGCTCGTTGCCATCAAGACGTCGAAATATTCCGCGCTGAGCCGCGCTTCGAGCAACTTGCGGTTGGCGGCGTTGTCGTCGACGACGAGAATACGCGCGGTCATCGAATCATCGAGCTCCCAGGAATAGATCGATCGTCTCGAAGAACTTCGCGACCGAAATCGGTTTCGACAGGTAGGCTTCGCACCCTCCCTGTCGTATCTTCTCCTCGTCGCCCTTCATGGCGAACGCCGTGACCGCGATCACTGGGATCGACCGCAAGTTTTCATCGTCTTTCAACCACTGCGTGACCTCGAGCCCTGAAACTTCCGGGAGCTGGATATCCATCAGGATCAGGTCCGGCTGGTGCGTGCGCGCCAGTTCGACCGCCTCGACGCCATTTCGGGTCTGCACTATCCGGCAGCCGCGCGTCTCCAAGAGGTCGTTGAAGAGCTTCATATTCAGCTCGTTGTCCTCTACGATGAGCACGGTTTTCGACATTTGCCATTCCGTTGTTCGTCCGGGAGTGGCGACAGGCTATACCCCTTAACGCGCGCTCACCCTAGGCCGGATAAATTTACGAAAGGAGAATCCAATCGTGGGGCGATCTCCAAAAAACGAATCGGTTCGCGCGGAGTCTTTCGCGGCCGAGGTCGCGATCGCCGCACTGGGATTTCTCGCGGACGATCCCGAACGGCTGCAACGCTTCCTGGCTCTGTCCGGCCTTGGACCGCATAATTTGCGTCGGGCGGCCGCCGACCCGGCTTTTCTGAGCGCGGTGCTGGAATATCTCGCCGCCGACGAACCGTTGCTGCTCGCGTTCGCTAGCCGGCAAGGCTGGCCTCCCGCCGATGTCGTTCGCGCCCGCGACGCCCTCGGGGGCCGATCCGCGGACGAAGCTTGAGCTCGGAGCGCCCGGCCGCGCCGCGGGCGCTGTGTCGCGATTGCCTCGACTCGTTCGCGCAAACCGGCCCGGGGCCGCGGCGATGTCCTGATTGCGGCTCGCCGCGCGTGCTCTCGCTCTCGGTTGCCGATTCGCCGGAGTTGACGCTGGCCCATGTAGACTGCGACGCCTTCTATGCCTCGGTGGAGAAGCGCGACAATCCGTCGCTCGCTGAAAAGCCGCTCATCGTGGGCGGCGACGGGCGGCGGGGAGTCGTCTCGACCGCTTGTTATATCGCGCGAACCTTCGGGGTGCGCTCGGCGATGCCGATGGCGAGGGCGCTGAAGCTCTGTCCGCACGCCGTCGTTCTTTCCCCC
>DASXYQ010000127.1:0-9185 GCA_036502445.1 Roseiarcus sp.
AGTCCGCGACGGTGTCGGCGGCCTCACGCAATGCGCCGAGCAGGCGGAGACGGTTTAGGCGCAGCGCAGGATCGTCGGAATTGACGGTCACGGCGAGGAAGAAGACGTCGACGGGCGCGCGCAAGGCGGCCAGCGCCCTCATCGCGCTCTCGAAATCCTCGCGCGCGACATATTCGCGGGCCTCGGCGCTCGCTTTATCGAGCGCTTCGGCGAGCGCCTTCTCTTCCGGCAGCACGAGAACGTTGGGATCGTACGCCCCCGCGAACCTCCCCTCGCCATCTTTCTTCTCCTCGGCCTTCAGAATATTGGCGGCGCGGCGATAGCCGACGAGCAGATTCCGGCCATCGTCGGTCTCCAGGAAGCGTCCGAGCGCTTCGACACGGCGCACGATCATGATTAGGTCGTCTTGGCCGGGCAGCGCGAACACCGCGTCGATCAGATCGTAACGCGCGCCCTTGTCGCGAAGGTAGACTTTGAGGCGGTCGGCGAAGAAGGCGAGCAGTCCATCGCACACCGGCTCGCGCTCTTCGAAGTGAGCAAACAATTCCTTGTCAAAAATATCCCCAGCGAAGAAATTCTCGGGAGTTCTATCAAAAAGGCGCCTCTTGTTGACCCACCAGTATGGACGTTCGCCCGACGGCTCCTTGGTCTGCAAACTTAGTGGATAGGTTCGAAAACTGCCCGTCTCGGATCGGAAAGACAGAGCCATAAGGCTCTCGAATTGCGATAAAAACACGGAATGCGAACTCGTCAAGACCGCATGTAAGGAACATCGAATCTTGTTCTCCAGCACGATCCGGATCACCCCCAAAGCCGCGCGCCTCAGCGCGTAGGGGTCCTTGCTCCCCGTCGGCTTCTCGTCGATCGCCCAGAATCCAACCAGCGTATCGAGCTTGTCCGCGAGCGCCACGGCGTTTGACTCCGGCGACGTCGGAACGCGATCGTTCGGGCCTTGCGGCTTGTAATGTTCCTCGATCGCGGCGGCGACGCTGACGTCCTCGCCCTGCGCCGCCGCATAATAGCGGCCCATCAGCCCCTGCAATTCCGGAAACTCGCCGACCATTTCGGTCACGAGATCCGCCTTCGCGAGCCGCGCGGCGCGCTCGGCCAAAACCGGGTCCGCCCCGACCTTCGGCGCCAGCGCGCGCGCCAGGGCGGCGATGCGGTCGACGCGTTCGCCCTGCGTCCCCAGCTTCTCATGAAATACGATACCGAGCGCCTTCAGCTTCTCGAGCCGCTGATCCAGCGGCTTCTCGGCTTTGTCCTTATAATCCGGCAGCGGCGCCAGATCCGTCCTCCAGAAATGCCGCGCATCCGACAGACGCGCGCGCACGACGCGCGCATTGCCCGCGGCGATCGCCGCGCCGCCGTCGCTCGCGACGAGGTTCGAGACGAGGATGAATTTGTTCGCGAGCCGAGCCGCCGAGGATGGAATCGCGACCATCCCCTCGCCGTCATGGCCGGGCTTGTCCCGGCCATCTACGTCGATCCGTCGCATTCCACTTTCCGAGTCCGCGCCGAGCGGCGCCGCGTGGATGGCCGGGACAAGCCCGGCCATGACGAATGGGGTAGCGCCGTCAACTCTCGCATCCCGCAGGACGAAACATTTCTGGTTGGCGCGGATCGTCGCGCGGATCACTTCGGGCGGCAGTTCCAGGAATTCGGCCTCGAATTCGCCCATCAGCACCACCGGCCATTCGACGAGGCCGGCGACTTCCTCGAGCAGGCCCTCGTCCTCGACGAGTTCGAGACCCCCAGCGAACGCGAGGTTGCGCGCATCCGCCAGGATGATCTGCTTGCGCCGGTCCGCGTCGAGCACGACCTTGGCCTTGGCCAGAGCATCGACATAGTCATCGAAGCGGCGGACCTCGATCGGCGCGGGCGCGAGGAAGCGGTGGCCGAAAGTTCGATTGCCCGCAGTCAGGCCGTCCACGGCAAAAGCAATCGTCTCCGGCGTCTCGTGCGGGATGCCGAAGGTGCAGAGGATCGAGCGTAAAGGCCGCACCCAGCGCAGCGAATCCGAGCGCACCGAGGCGGCGCCCCAGCGCATCGATTTGGGCCAGGGAAACGCGCGAATGATCGCCGGAACGATCTCCGCGATCAACTCGCGCGTCGCGCGGCCGGGCTTTTCGATCACGGCGGCGTAGAACTCGCCCTTCTTGCCGTCGGAAACGATTTTTGCATCCCCGATCCGGGCCAGTCCCGCGCTCTTGAGGAAACCCTGAATGGCGGCTTCCGGCGCGCCGACGCGCGGCCCCTTGCGCTCCTCGCGCCGATGCGGCTGTGCCTCGGGCAGGCCGACGACGTGCAGGGCGAGCCGGCGCGACGTCGCAAACGCCTGCGCGCCCTCATAGAGGACATTGGCCTCGACCAGTGCGCCGGTGACGAGCCGCCTCAAATCCTCAGCTGCCTGCCGCTGCATGCGCGCGGGAATTTCTTCGCTGAGGAGTTCGAGGAGGAGATCGGGCATGGGGGGTCTCCATCCGTCATCGCTGCGCGAAGACACCTTCCCCCGCAAGGGGGGAAGGAAGCGCGCCGCCGCCGGCAGTCTTCAACCAGGCGGCGCCGCAGGCCTTGGCGAGCTCGCGCACGCGCAAGATGTAGCTCTGCCGTTCTGTAACCGAAATGACGCCCCGCGCGTCGAGCAGATTGAACGCGTGGCCTGCTTTGAGGCATTGGTCGTAGGCCGGCAGCGCCATCAGATGGCGCTCGCCAGCTTCGCCTATTTCGAGCAACGCGCGGCACTCGGCCTCGGCGTCGCTGAAATGCCGGAACAGCATTTCGGTGTTGGCGTGCTCGAAGTTAAAGCGCGAATATTCCTGCTCGGCCTGCAGGAAAACGTCGGCATAGGAAATCTTCTCGCCGCCCTCGCGGCCGTTGAAGTTGAGTTCGAAGATCGAGTCGACGCCTTGAACATACATCGCGAGCCGCTCGAGTCCGTAGGTGAGTTCGCCCGAAACCGGCGCGCATTCGACGCCCGCGACCTGCTGGAAATAGGTGAATTGCGAGACTTCCATGCCGTCGCACCAGCATTCCCAGCCGAGGCCCCAGGCCCCGAGCGTCGGGTTCTCCCAATCGTCCTCGACGAAACGAACGTCATGCAGCGCCATGTCGACGCCGATCGCCGCGAGCGATTCGAGATAGAGCTCCTGCAGGTTCTCCGGCGAGGGTTTCAAAATCACCTGGAACTGATAATAGTGCTGCAGCCGGTTCGGATTCTCGCCATAGCGGCCATCCTTCGGACGTCGCGAGGGCTGAACATAGGCCGCCTTCCACGGCTTTGGGCCGAGCGAGCGCAAGGTCGTCGCGGAATGGGAAGTGCCCGCGCCGACTTCCATATCGTAAGGCTGCAGGATCACGCAGCCCTGTCGCGCCCAGAAATTCTGCAACGTCAGGATCAGGGCCTGGAACGATCGCGAGGGATCGGCGTAGGATGAGGGATCGGCGTAGGATTGGGCGGGCATGGCTCAGCTCGAGGCGATGCGGCGGACCGTAGAGACGCGACCTGCTCGGGTCAATTTCTCCCCGCCCCGTTGGGTGGGGCGGCGACGCATCCGCAAACTCGACATCGCTCCATCTATTGGCTCGGAGGGCCCCACCCCTGCCCCTCCCCTGCCCCTCCCCGCAAGAGGCGGGGAGGGGAGACCGGCGCGTCTACAGCAGAGCCTCACCACGGTGAATCGCGGCTGAAAGCGGCGTGAAGGCGCCGGAGCAATCGTGCAACGCCAGAGCCGGCGAGATGCGGAGCGGCGCCTTCGAGCCCTTGATGCCTGAGATCAGCACCCTGATCGCATCGGCGTCGCTGCGCGGATGCACGGGCCGAATCGCGACCGCGCCGAGCCGCTTGTCGAAGGCCGCGAGGATCGCCGGGAGCGCTTCGGGCCGGTGGATCATCGCGAACCGGCCGCCGGGCGCGAGCAACGCCAGCGACGCGACGATCCAGGCTTGCAAGGGCGCATCGGCGGCCGCGAGCACATGAGCGCGCGCGCGCCCCGCGTCGGGAGAGGGGCGAACCCCGCCGGAAACGAAAAACGGCGGATTGGTGACGACGAGGTCGGCTTCGCCGTTCGCGAGCCCGGAGGCGCGACGCGCGGCCGCGTCGAGCGCATCGAGTTCAAGGATGCGGACGCGATCCGCGAGGCCGTTGGTCGCTGCGTTCTCGCGCGCCAGAGCCGCCTGGCCGGGATCGATCTCGACCAGATCGGCGCGCGCATCCGGCCAGCGTCTCAACAGCGCCAGAGCCACCGCGCCGACGCCCGACCCGACGTCGACAATCAGGCGCGCGGGGGGCCCCGCCGCCGCCGCGAGCAAGATGGCGTCAGCCCCGACGCGATGCCCCGAGCGCATCTGCCTCAGCCGCAGTCGGCCGCCGAGAATTTCATCGAGGCTCGTTTCAGGCGTCACGCAATTCGCCGGCGAGGCCGGCCTCACCGAGCAGCCGGCGCGCGCGATCCACCTCGTCCGAATCCACCAGAATTCGCCTGGGCAAGAAGCCCAACGATCCCTCGACCGCGCTCATGTGCTGGTCGGCGACGAAAAACGAGATTTGCTCCTGGCGAAGCAGCGCCTCGATCAGCGAGATGACGACGAGATCGTTGGTTCGGACCAGTTCCACCAAGAGCCGAATTCCCCGTGAGCGCGCCGGACTTGCCGACGCTGCGCGCGGACTTTATGGTCGCCCCCGCTGGCTATGGCAAGGGAACCGCCCGTGGGTATCGTCATTCCACTAGAGGAAAAATCGTCCGAACGGTTGCTCGAGCCGCTCGCCGAGCTCGTCGCGAGCGACATGGCGCTGGTCAATAGTACGATCCTCTCGCGCGCCAGCTCCGACGTCTCGATGATCCCAGAGGTCGCCAACCACTTGATTTCATCGGGGGGCAAACGGCTGCGCCCGATCCTGACGCTCGCGACCGCGGGCCTGTGCGGCTATCGCGGCGAAGGCCACATCAAGCTCGCGGCGGCGGTCGAGTTCATGCACACGGCCACTCTGCTGCACGACGACGTCGTCGACGAGAGCGACCTTCGGCGCGGCGCGGCGGCCGCGCGCGTGCTGTGGGGCAACGAGGCGAGCGTGCTGGTCGGCGACTTCCTGCTCGGCCAGGCTTTCAAGATGATGGTGGAAGTGGGCTCGCTGCCGTGCCTCGACGTGCTCTCGACCGCGGCGGCGATCATCGCCGAGGGCGAGGTGATGCAACTTTCCGCCTCCAAGGACACGACCACGTCTGAAGACGCCTATCTCGAGGTGATTCGCGCCAAGACGGCGGCTCTGTTTTCCGCCGCTTGCGAGGTCGGCCCGATTCTCGCCAAGAGCGCGAGAGCCGAGATCGAGGCGTGCCGAGGCTATGGCGCCAATCTCGGCATCGCGTTCCAGCTGATCGACGACGCGCTCGACTACGGCGGCTCGTCGGCTAAACTCGGCAAGAACGTCGGCGACGATTTCCGCGAGGGCAAGATCACGCTGCCTGTCGTGCTCTCGTTCCGGAGGGGCGCGCCGAGCGAGCGCGAATTCTGGAAGCGCACGCTGGAGCGCGGCGATGTCGGCGAAGGCGATCTGGAGGCGGCTCTGGCGGCGATGAAGAAGCATCGCGCGATAGAGGATACGATCGAGCGCGCACGCCACTATGGCGCGATCGCGCGCGATTCGCTCGAACTGTTCCCAGCCTCGGCCTGGAAGCACGCGCTGTTGGATGCGGTCGAATTCGCAGTCCAAAGGGCCTATTGACCCTCGAGCGCGGCCGAAGCACCGTCGCGGAATGACCGAGGATGAGAGATCCAGATCCGCGGATACGAACCGTCGAGCATGACTCCGCGAAGGGTTCCTGGCGTATGCAGTTCATGCGTCCCCGGCCTGAAACGGCGCCTTTCGTGGATCGCTTCTGCGTGTATTCAGAATGCCAGACGGAGTTCGTCAGGCGACGGGAGCCGCCGGCTGGCTTGGCGACGCTCCTGTTCAACCTCGGTCCGGAGTTGCGCGTCGAACTTGCCGATGGATCGCGCGGGACTTACGGGGCGGGCGACGCCTTCTTCTCTGGGGTGAGTGAAACTTACGCGATCACGGAAACCGATCGCGCTCAGCAAGGCGTGCAAGCGTGCCTCACTCCCCTGGGCGCCCGGCGCCTGCTGGGTTTCCCGCTCGACGAGATCTACGACCGGTTGATCGATCCGACCGACCTATTCGGGCAATCCGCGCGACGGACAATGGAACGCCTTCGCGAAGCCGAAGCGCCCGAGAGTCGTCTCGCCATAATCGAACAGGAAATGGAACTCGCGTTCGCCAGACCCTCGCGACCGGTCGCATGCGACCTCGTCTGGGCCATGCGGCGCCTTCGCGCGTCATCGGGACGGGTAGGCATTGCGGCGCTGGCCGAGGAGTTGGGGTGCAGCCGCAAACATCTTTCTGTTCGTTTCAAACGAGAGTTCGGCGTGACGCCGAAACTGTTCGCGCGCGTCTTGCGCTTCGACTCCGCCCTGCGCGGGCTGCGAAGCGGCGCGGGTTCGAACTGGGCGGAACTGGCCGATGCCTGCGGTTACTCGGACCAAGCGCATTTATCTCGCGATTTCACTGCCTTTGCCGGCAGCCCGCCGGAGGCATTTTGGCGGCGCGCGTTGCCCGACGAAGGAGGGTTCGTCGATTGATCGGAGGGGTAACAATCGTTCAATACACCGACCCGTCTACTCGCTAGTTTGGCTCCGAGCTCCCAAGGGGAGACAACGATGGAGACGCGCATGGCGCAGGTCAGGACCGAGATCATTCCCTATATCAACTACTCGGATGTTGGGGCCGCCCTGGATTGGCTGGCTCGCGCGTTCGGGTTCAAAGAGGATGTGCGCACGCCGACTCCCAGCGGCGGCGTGCATGGTGAGATGAACCTGGATGGTCAGCACATCATGCTGGGTCAGCGGCCCGGAAGCCGCCTGACGACCAAGGGCGAGGACCTTCCTGTCGGGCAGGCGATATTCGTGTATCTCGCCGATGTCGACGCGCACTTCGAGCGCGCACGGGCCGCGGGCGCAAAGATCGACAAAGCCCCCGAGGATTTGCCGTACGGGCGCAGCTATGGAGCGCGCGACCTCGAAGGCCATGTCTGGTATTTCACGACGCCTCCGAAGGGGTAGGACGAGGCCGGGAACGAGGCGCTACGCTCCAAGACCCCCTCCCGCTTTGCGGGAAAGGGCTGGGGTGAGCGTCGGGGGCCGTGTCGCGCCCTCGAAAGGCCCTCATCCGGCGCGATAGCCCGTCGAAAGACGGGCGTCTTTCGACGCCTATGGCGCTACCTTCTCCCGCAATGAGCGGGAGAAGGAATCAACCTTTCGCCGCGGCGAGGATCGGCCCGGTTCCGGCGCTCTGCACGAGCACCGCTCGCGCCAGTCCCTCGCTCGACGGCAGCGGCAGCCGCTCGGACGCGCCGGTCCAATGGCCGAGCAGCACCATGCGATGCACTATGTTCTTGTGCGCGAGCGTCCGCCCCGCGTTCTCTCCGCGTGCGACCGCCACGTCGACGACGCGCGGATCGTAGAGCGCCAGCCACACGTCCGCCCCGTGGGCGGGCGCCGTTCCGGCGCCGACGACGACCTCGCCGCCCGCGATCTCGACTGCCGGCCCGGAGGCGCCGCGATCGGTCTTGCGCGCCAGCGATTCCATCTCCGAGACCTCGTCACCGACGCCTTCGGCGCGGCCATTGACCACGATCTGCGGCGTGTAGACGCCGGAGCCGTGCATTGCGCTCGCGTAATCATATTGTCGCTGGGTGTATTGCGGCGTGGCGAACGTATCCTTCCAGCCGAGCCGATCCCAGTAAGTGACGGCGAAATTGAGCGCGAGCACATCGGATCGCTGGGAAAATCGGATCAGGCTCGCGTTGGCCGGCGGGCAGGAGGAGCAACCCTGGCTCTGAAACAATTCGATCACGGTCGGGTGCCCGGCATCGGCCGCCAGCGCCGGCGACGCGATGAAGCCTGAAACGATGAAAGCGGCGCCGAGCGCCGGCGACGCGAACCTGAATGACCGCATGGATCGTCTCCTCGGACGAATGCGCGCCGTTCGACAGGCGCGTGAAGCCGATTCGCGACAGCGACCGCGTTTGTTACGTCGCCGCGATCGGTTATCACCGCCGTCGTGGCCCGCACCGATTTCACGACGCCCCGCCTCTGTCTCGACGACGACCTCGCCGAGGGCCGCGCGCTGGCGCTCGCGCCGGAGCCCGCCCACTATCTCGTCAACGTGTTGCGCCTCGGCGCAGGCGCGCGCGTGCTTGCATTCAACGGGCGTGACGGCGAATTCGCGGCGACGCTCGACCCGATGAATCGCAAACGGGTTGGACTTGTCGTCGGCGAGCGCATCCGCCCGCAAGAATTCCCGCCTGACGTCGACTATCTCTTCGCGCCGCTGAAGCACGCGCGGCTGGACTATATGGCGCAGAAGGCGGTCGAAATGGGCGTGAGGAGTCTCCGGCCGGTGATCACGCGCCGGACGCAGGTCACGCGCGTCAATCTGGAGCGGCTCGCCGCCAACGCGCGGGAAGCGGCGGAACAATGCGGCGTGATCTGGCTGCCCGAAATCGCGGCGCCAGAGCCGCTCGACGCCGCGCTCGCGCGCTGGGCGCCCGAGCGATTGCTGATCTTCTGCGACGAGGATGCCCCGCTCGCCAATCCGCTCGCCGCGCTCGCTGCCGCGGCGCCCGCGGTCGGCGTCGGGCTCTTGATTGGGCCCGAGGGCGGCTTCGACGAAGCCGAGCGCGCCGCGATCCTTCGCACGCCGCTCGTGCTGCGCCTCAGCCTCGGCCCGCGCATCCTGCGCGCCGACACCGCCGCCGTCGCAGCGCTCGCGCTGGTTCAGTCGCGGTTTGGCGATTGGAAGTGAGGAGGAGCGCCCCATCCGTCATTGCGAGCGCAGCGCCCCGTCATTGCGAGCGCAGCGAAGCAATCTACGGTTCTGCCGCCGCCCAGCCGCCGATTTGACCGCGTCGCGTCCGCGCACGCAAAAGTCCTTGAAGAAGTTACTACAGGACCGGCTTTGGGACTTCGTCGGCGTACGATCTCGTAGACAGAAGGGTCAAGGGTTGATTTCAGTTTTTCATGTTGTGGGGTTTTTGATGTGCCGGGCGGGGGTTGGAGGGCGGAGAGCGCCTTCGATCTCATGGAAGCCGTTTTTTCGGCGGCTCGGGGCTGTCAAGGGGCGAAGCTCC
>DASXYQ010000128.1:0-2716 GCA_036502445.1 Roseiarcus sp.
GACGGTGAGGCACTGCGCGACGCGCGGCAGCTCGCGCATCCGGCGTTCGAAATCGCGCATCGCCGTCTCCCGAGGGCGATCGAGTTTGATGCGCGCAACGGTCAGCAGGGGATAACCCAGCTTCCCCGGCGCCAGCAGGGCGACGGTCCGCTCGATGATCCCGGCGACGCGCAGCCGGCGCACCCGTTTCAGGCAAGCCGGCGGCGACAGGCCGATCTCGTCGGCAAGCGCCTGGTTGGCGATCGCCGCGTCAACTTGCAGAACCCGGAGAATTCGTCTGTCGATGGCGTCGAGCGGCGTATCGGTGAGATTTGTCGGCTTTTGGATTCGCAAGTGAAATCCACTTTCGCCCCCGCTAAATTACTCAAAAGTGAGAAATGGCGAGAGGTTTCCCTGAATCGCGCGTTCAAAAAGAAATCACGCGGCGTCGCCGCCGATGTAAGCTCATTGCCGTTGCCGGAGCAAGGGGAAGCCGATGTCGAAGCCGCATCTGACCAACGAGCCTTGGGATGCGCATCTCATTCGCTACGGGATGCCCTTCGCAAAGCGCCTCATCGAAAAGGCGCGCGGGACGCTGATCTGGGACAGCGAGGGACGCGAGATCCTCGATTTCACGTCGGGTCAGATGTGCGCGACGCTCGGCCACAACCATCCGCGCATCGTCGCGGCGATCCAGGAGGCGTGCGAGGGCGCCCTGCACCTCTTCAGCGGCATGCTGAGCCCGCCGGTGGTCGCGCTGTCGCAGCGGCTCGCCGCGATGCTGCCCCCGCATCTGTCGAAGTCGCTGTTTCTCAGCACCGGAGGCGAGGCGAACGAGGCGGCGCTCAAACTCGCGAAGATGCACTCCGGCAGATACGAGGTGGTGGCCTATACCGGTTCGTGGCACGGCATGACCTCCGGCGCGCAATCGGTCAACTACGTCGCCGGCCGCCAGGGCTACGGGCCGATGATGCCGGGGGCGCTGGCGCTGCCCGCCCCAAACCCCTATCACTGCCCGGTGCGGCATTGCCGGGCCGCATGCGACGGCACCTGCCTCGAGGTCGGCTTCGACATGGTCGACGCGCAGTCGACCGGCTCGCTCGCCGCGGTCATCGCCGAGCCGGTCGAGAGCTCGGGCGGCGTCATCGTGCCGCCGGAGGGCTATTGGCGGAAGGTCAAGTCGCATTGCGACAAGCGTGGCATGCTGCTGATCTTCGACGAGGCGCAGACCGCGTTCGGGCGACTCGGTTGCGACTTCGCCTTCCAGCATTTCGGCGTCGAGCCGGACATCCTGACTCTGTCGAAAACCCTGGGCGGCGGCCTGCCGCTCTCGGCCACGGTGATTTCCGATGCGATGGATGCGGATTGCCATGAGAAAGGCTTTATCCATCCGACTTCGCACGTCTCCGATCCCTTGCCGGCCCATGTCGCGCTCGCCGTGCTGGACGTCCTGGCGGAGGAGGACCTGAACGCCCGCGCGCTGGCGATGGGCGAGCGGCTAGGCGCGGGGCTGCGCTATCTCCAGGACAAGCATGAGATCATCGGCGACGTCCGCGGCTTCGGCCTGTTGCAGGGCGTCGAGCTGGTCAAGGACCGAGAGACCCGCGCGCCAGACGCCGCCACCGGACGCGCCATCACCGCGCGCTGCATGGAGCTGGGACTCTCCATGAACATCGTCTCCGTGGGGTCGATGGCCGCGATATGGCGCATCGCGCCGCCGCTCACCGTGACGCGCGAGGAGATCGAGCGCGGCGTCGCCATCCTCGACCAGGCGATCGGCGAGGTAGTGGCGGAGGGCGCGAAGAGGGCGGTGGTCCGGTCGCCCGAGTCGATCAAAATGGTGGGATGATCCCCTCTCCCCGCCTCTTTGCGGTGAGAGGGGTAGGAGCTCATTCTCAACGACGCTCCCGACCAGTGTCGGATAGTCCGGCGTCCGAGCCTGCAGGCTCGGTTGCGCCGCCCGCTTTGGCGACCGCCCATCGAACTCGGCGCGTCGCGCGAGGGCGTCGGGCCGCCTCGAGGCGCTAACAATCATAATTTATTCACGCGGCATTCAGCCCGAATGGGCTTTTGAATAGGTCGTTGACAACTAGGAGAGGATATCCATGATTTCGCGAATTCTTGCTGCTCCCGCCCTTGGCGCGGTCGCGGTCGCCGCCATGCTGGCTGCGACGGCGACTTCGACCGAGGCGTTCACGCTATCGGCGCCGTCGGTCGAGAAGTCGGTCGCCGGGGCCGACATCGACCACGTCTATTATCGTGGCGGCGGCTACCATTACAGCTACCATGGCGGCAGCTTCCACGGCGGCGGCTACCATTACGGCTACCATGGCGGCGGCTACCATGGCGGCGGCTACCGCTACGGCGGCGGCGGCGGTCGCGGCTGTATCAGGGGCCCCAACGGCAATTGGGTCTGCAGTTGATAACGATTTGAAAAGTCGCCCGGTTCGGTTTCACCGAACCGGGCGTTGTCCTAGCCCTGAAGTTTCGCAATCAATGCATCGGAAATCTCGAAATTGGCGGTGACGTTCTGCACGTCGTCGTTTTCCTCGAGCGCGCCGATCAATCTCAAGATCTTCTCGCCCGCCTCGTCCTCCACCGTCACCGTATTCTGCGGCCGCCAGACGAGCGCGGCCTTGCGAGGCTCGCCAAAGTTGGCCTCCAACGCCTTCTGCGCCTCGCGCAGCGACTCGACCGAAGTGATCACCTCGTGCTCCTCAGGTCCCGAGACGACGTC
>DASXYQ010000129.1:0-3317 GCA_036502445.1 Roseiarcus sp.
AAGCCGACTGCATGCCCCCGGTGAGAAAGGCGACGCCGGTCAGCACCAGCAGCGCGCCGACGCCTTTTTCCAGCCGCCCGAACTGGCTGCGAAAGCGCCGCGCGACGTGAAGAAACGGACCCATCGCGAAAGCCGCGAGGATGAAGGGCGCGCCGAGCCCCAGGGCGTACGCGCCAAGCAGCGCCGCGCCGCTCGCGACCGTTTGCTCGGCGCTCGCCACCGCCAGAATGGCGGCCAGAATCGGCCCGATGCAGGGCGTCCAGCCGAATGCGAACGCGAGACCCATCAGGTAGGCGCTCCACAATCCGGGCGGCTTGGCGATCTCGACCCGCTTCTCCCGCATCATCGCGCCGATCTGAAAGGCGCCGAGGAAATGCAGGCCCATCGCAATGATGCCGACGCCGGCGGCGATCGACAGGACATGGCTCCATTGCCTGAGCAGCGCGCCGAAGAAGGAGGCGGTCGCGCCCAACGCGACGAACACCGTCGAAAAGCCCGCGACGAACAGCACCGCCGCAATCACCGTGTCACGCCGCGCGTCCGCCTCCCCCTCGACCGCCAAGGCTTCCAACGAAGTGCCCGCGAGATAGCAGAGATAGGGCGGCGCCAGCGGCAGCACGCACGGGCTGAGAAACGAGAGCAGTCCTGCGCCCATGGCGGCGGGATAGGAAATATCGGTCATGCGCCTCTTCTGAACGTCTCGGGCCGGCGCGGCAAGTCACAACCGCGACGGATTGGGGTTTCGCGCTTCGCCCGGGCTTTGTTTCACGGCTAGAGTCGGAAGCTCCGCGAAGGGCAATCCGAAGCGGCTCATCAGGCGGGGAGAAAACATCTCCCGCCGACACCCTCGTTACGCAATGTCGCCTGCGGGCTGTGTGCGGACTATGACTTTGTTAAGTTTTACCGAGGAGGGTTCGTCTTTACTTGCCAGGACGAACGCCGATGTCCAAAATCGCCACCGCTCAAATCCCGATGTGTGATTATCAGTGGTCGAACGAAACCTCGCTGTTCGAGCGCGCGCTCGACTGCCTCCCTGATGGGGTCTTACTGGTCCGGGACGCGAGCACCATCGTCTATGCCAATCAGGCGTTCGAAAAAATCTGGAATGTTCCCGATGGCGTCATCACATCGAAAGATGATTCGGCCTTGTTGCCGTGGGTTGCAAATCAGGTTGCGAATACGGCCGCCTTTATCGGCGAGGTGAAACGATTGTACCATTCTGCAGAAAGCTCCGAGGACATCGTTCTGCTGAAGGATGGTCGAATCATTTCTCGAAGGAGCGTCCCGCTGAAAGAAGAAGGCGCACTCCACACGCGCATTTGGATCTTCACGGACATAACGGAGGCGCGCCACGCCCGTATCGACGCGATCACCGGGCTGCCGAACCGGCGAGCGTACGCCAATGAGTATCCCGGGTTTGCCCTTTCAGGAAGCGATGGCTTGACTCGTTCGGTCGCGATCATGGATATCGACAATTTCAAGAGCTACAACGACGCATATGGGCACGCGGCCGGAGACGAAGTGCTGAGGCGGATTGGCGCCACTCTACGCACGCACATGTTCAGGTCGGACGACCTCGTTTTCCGTATAGGCGGGGAAGAATTTCTGCTCGCGTGTAAATTTCGTCAACGTTCGTCCGTCGTAGCCTTTTACGAAGAGATTCGCGCAAGCGTGGAGTTGGAGAATATAGAACACTGCGGGAACGCACCATTTAATTGCGTAACATCTTCGTTCGGAATTGCCGTGACCGACGGCCCCGCGGAGCCTGATATCGTTTTTAAGAGCGCTGACGCCTCGCTATATCGAGCCAAGGCGTCGGGTCGAAATAGACTCGTTGTCGACTATATCAGCTGATCGCGCGCACGGATTCGGTCGGTTGGGCGGCGTCGAGCCACGGAAGCCGCCGGGCCTTCGCCGTAAACGTCGACCAGGGCGCGGAGCGTCGCCTCTGCGACGACAGGGCGCCGCGCTCACCTCCTCACCCGATCTCCACCACGATCCGTCCGCGCACCTTTCCCGCGAGAATCCGCTCGCCCGCTTCGAAGACGCGATCGAACGGGATGGTCTCGGTCATCCGCGCCAGCATCGCCCGGTCGAGGTCGCGGGCGAGGCGCGACCAAGCCGCGAGCCGCGCGGGCATGGGGCACTGCACGCTGTCGACCCCCAGCAACCGCACGCCGCGCAGGATGAACGGCGCGACCGACGCCGGCAAATCCATGCCGCCCGCGAGCCCGCAAGCCGCCACCGCGCCGCCGTATCGGGTCTGCGCCAGCACGTTGGCGAGCGTGTGCGAGCCGACGCTGTCGACGCCCGCCGCCCAGCGCTCCTTGCCGAGCGGCTTGCCCGGCGCAGACAGCGTCGCCCGATCGATCACTTCGCTCGCGCCGAGCGCCTCTAGATAGTCCGTCTCCGCGAGGCGGCCCGTCGAGGCGATGACGCGCCATCCCGCCTTGGCCAGCAGGGCGATCGCGACCGAGCCGACGCCGCCCGCCGCGCCCGTCACGAGGGCCGGCCCCATCGCCGGCGTCACGCCGGCAGCCTCGATCGCCAGCACGCAAAGCGACGCGGTGTAGCCCGCCGTGCCTACCGCCATCGCCTCGGCGCGCGTGAAACCCTCGGCGAGTTTGACCAGCCAATCGCCCTTCACGCGCGCGCGCTCGGCATAACCGCCATAGTGCGTCTCGCCGAGGCCCCAGCCGTTCACGATGACTTCGTCCCCTGCGACGAACCCCTGGTGTGAAGAGGTTTCGACGATCCCCGCGAGATCGACCCCGAGCACCATCGGAAAACGGCGAGGGATCGCCGACTTTCCGGACAGCGCGAGCCCGTCCTTGTAGTTGACCGTGGAATGAGTGACGCGGATCGTCACATCGCCGTCCATCAATTCGGATTCGTCCATCTCGACGAACCGGACCTGTTGGCCGGAATCGGACTTGTCGACGCGAATGGCTTTGAACGTCATGCGGGAACCCTTCCCTGCGTCAGTTTCTCGGACGATACAATATCAGAACGTGAAGGTCCTGGGTCGGGCTGAAATTCTGATGCCTCTCAATGACACGCCGTTCATGCGGCGACGCGATGCTATCGATCGCATGATGATCGAACACGTCGACTTAGACAGCGCTCCAATTGACAAAGCGTGAGCGCACATTTTGGCGTGGCTCCGAACTCGGCGGCGTCGGCTGACGCGGCTTCTTCGGAGCGGGGCGACGGACGCGACGGATTCGCGCGACTGTCGCCTTGCGGCGGGATTTCTTCTCTGTCGCGATTATCTCTCGCAACTCGTCTGTATGATCGCCTTTCGAGAGATAGGAATC
>DASXYQ010000130.1:0-11622 GCA_036502445.1 Roseiarcus sp.
AGCGGGGATGGAATGTCGCTTCGTCGGTAGAATGCGGTAGTTGTTTCGAGGCATCGCCTATGGAGGCGCTCGCCATGTGATCGATATTGTGATTCCGCGTCGCTTGACGTGGCCCTCGTCCGGCCGCTTATGATCGAAAACCCAAGCAGGAGAGACGGATGTCAGGCCTTATCATCGTCACCGGCGGCGCGCGGGGCATCGGCGCGGCGACTTGTCTCGCGCTGGCGGCGGCGGGCCATTCCATCGCGGTTAATTACGCCTCCGACCAGGGCGCCGCCGAAGCGACCGCCGCGGGAATAGTCAAATCTGGCGGGCGCGCTCGAGCTTTCCGAGCCGACGTGGCGGACCCGCAGGCGGTTGCGAAATTGTTCGCGGACGCTGTCGGCGCGCTCGGTCCGCTGGCGGGCCTGGTCAACAACGCCGGCATTTTGGGCGGCTTCGCGCGCGTCGACGCCCTGGACCCGGCCGAACTGACGCGGCTGTTCCAGGTCAATGTGATCGGAACGATGCTCTGCGCGAAGGAGGCGGTGCGTCGGCTCTCGACGCTGCACGGCGGCTCTGGCGGCGCGATCGTCAACATCTCCTCGGTGGCGGCGCGGACCGGAGGCCTGCCGTCCCGCGCACCTTACGCCGCGACCAAGGGCGCGATCGAGACTTTTACCCGCGGGCTCGCCAATGAGGTCGCGCGCGAGGGTATCCGCGTCAACGCGGTCGCGCCCGGCATGATCGAGACCGACATGTCGTCGCCGATTCTGTCCTCGCCGGCAGTGAAAGAGCAGATCGCCTCTTCGATTCCGATCGGCCGGCTGGGCGCGCCCGAAGAAATCGCCGAGGCGATCGCATGGCTGATCTCGCCGGCCTCACGCTACGTGACGGGAAGCGTCGTGACCGTTTCGGGCGGGCGTTGACGAGCGACGCAGGATGGGGTCGGCGGGTGCTCCCTGGCGGCGCGCCCCTCCTCCCCAACCCTGCCCAACGGGGAGGGTTGCCGCGGCAATCGTCGCGGTCGGCGAACCGGAGCGGATGCCGCAGTCCTTTGAAGGATGGGTCATACTCTGCGCGGCGCGCTGCTCGAGCGGACGACGGGCTCATTTGAGCAACTCGTCGGGCTGCGGCCGTCGCGGATCCGCGAGAGGGAACGAAACCGGCGCCTCGGCCCTTAACAAAGTTGGATCGTTTTGCTAAAGCCCATTGAAAACGTTTTCTTAAACGATCGCGTGGAGTCCCGCTCAGCAATGCGGGCCGCGGGGAGGATGGAGGATGAGGGCGAGGAAGAAGGCCTATCACGCCAATTGCTGCGGCCCATTGGGCGGCAACGCCGTCGGCGTCACCTCCATCACGCAGCTCACCTATCGCACCTTCGGCGACATGGCCCGCGCGATCGCCGAAATCGGCGAAGTCGGCTATGACGGCGTTGAACTGTTCGACGGGAATCTGCTCGATTACGACGCCAATCCCGGGGCGTTGCGCGCCAGCCTCGCGGGCGCCGGAATCAAGCTCGTCGCCGTCTATTCCGGGGCGAACTTCATTTTTCCCGACGTTCTCGGAGAAGAGCTGGCGCGGATCCGCAGCGTCGCCGACGCCGCCGCGACGTCCGGCGCCGAACATCTGGTCGTGGGCGGCGGCGCGAAGCGCGTGGATGGGTTGCGCGCCGACGATCACGCTCGGCTGGCGGAAGGGCTGGAGAAGGTCGTCGACATCGCCAAAGAGCGCGGCCTGCGAGCGCATTACCACCCCCACCTCAGCACCATCGTCGAGGGGCCGGACGAAGTCCGCAAGATCCTCGGAATGACCTCGATCGACTTCTGCCCCGACACCGCGCATCTCGCGGCGGCCGGGGGCGACCCGGCGCAGATGATCCGGAGTTATAGGGCTCGGATTTCCTACGTTCATCTCAAGGGGTGGCGGAAGGCGCCTTTCGCCTTCACCCCATTGGATGAGGGCGATCTCGATATTTCCGAAATCCTGCGCGCCTTGGACGAGACGAAGTTCGACGGCTGGGTCGCCGCGGAGCTCGACTCCTGGCCGGACCCTAGGGAAGGGGCCCTGCGCAGCCTGATGTTTCTGAAAGAGGCCGAAGCCGCCGCCTAGGGCGGCGGGCGATGCGCGGTCGACGTCGGTCGCGCGACGGAAACGACGACGTAGTTCGGCCCGCCGCCGGGAACAAGCGGCGGGAATGGAGAGAAACGCTCGCCGCCGTCCGGCGCGAGTGCGGCGCTTTGCCGAAAAAGGAGGAACGAATGCTGAAATATTCTTTGTCGACGGCTTCGGCCGCGCTCGCGCTGTGCGCCGTGCTCGCGGCGGGCCCGGCGTGGGCGACCGATCCCGACGCCGCGCTGGCCGCGCTGAAGACGACAGTCATGAGCCAGGGACCGAACGGCGAAAAGCCGACAGCGGCCTCCACGGTCGTCCTCACCGACGACGAACTCGCCAAGGTCAAGGCCAAGCACGCCACCGCGGCGCTCGTGTTCCACTATGCCGGCAACGACTGGTCGCAGGCGCAGGCCGACGCGCTGAAGGCGGAGTTCAAGACCTTGGGCATCGACGTCGTCGCGGTGACGGACGCCGGCTTCAAGCCGGAGAAGCAGGTCGCGGACATCGAAACCGTGATGGCGCAGAAGCCCGACATCATCGTTTCGATCCCGGTCGACGCGGTCGCCACGGCCGCCGCCTACAAAGCCGCCGCGGACAAGGGCGTCAAACTGGTGTTCATGGACAATGTGCCGAAGGGTTTCACCGCGGGCAAGGAATACGTCAGCTCGGTTTCCGCGGACAACTACGGCAACGGGGTCGCCGCCGGCCATCTCATGGCGAAGGCGCTCGGCGGCAAGGGCACGATCGGCCTCGTGTTCCACGCGGCAGACTTCTTCGTCACCAAGCAGCGTTACGACGGCTTCAAGAAGACGATTCTCGAGGACTACCCCAACATCAAGATCGTTGGCGAACAGGGCATCGGAGGCCCTGATTTTTCTGGCGACGCCGAAAAGGCGGCGGGAGCGATTCTCACCGCAAATCCCAACGTCAACGCGATCTGGGCGGTCTGGGACGTTCCGGCGGAGGGCGTGATGTCGGCGGCGCGCGCAGCCGGTCGCGACGACCTCATCATCATCAATGAAGATCTCGGCGAGAACGTCGCGATCGCGATGGCGAAGAAAGAGTTCATCAAGGGCATCGCTTCGCAACGCCCTTATGACCAAGGCCTGACCGAGGCCAAACTGGCCGCCTACGCCCTGATCGGCAAGCCGGCGCCGGCCTATGTCGCGCTTCCCGCGGCGCCCATCACGCGCGATACGCTGCTCGAGAGCTGGAAGGAAATCTACCACCAGGACGCGCCCGCCAAGGTCAAGGCGAGCATGAAATAACGAAAGGCCGCGTCCCCTCCCTCCTCGCGAGGGAGGGGAAATCGACCTACCTCTCATCCAAGGAACGCCTACGAAAGAGACCCCCGATGGATGCACAAACGGCGGCGGGCCGCTACGCAGTCCGGATGACCGGCGTTTCCAAGCAATTCGGCGGCGTGCGCGCGCTGGACGACGTCAGCTTCGACGTCGAGAAGGGAGAAATCCATGCCTTGCTCGGCGAAAACGGCGCGGGCAAATCGACGATCCTGAAAATCCTCAACGGCGTTCATACGCCGAGCGCCGGAACGATCGAAGTGCTCGGAATTCCCTTGACCGAACATTCGCCGGACGCCTCCCGGCGCGCCGGGATCGGCATGATCTTTCAGGAAATGAGCCTGATCCCCACCTTGACTGTGGCACAGAATATTTTCCTCAATCATGAGCTCAAGACGCGTTCGGGCTTCATCGACGACAGAACCGCGGCGATCCGCGCGCGCAAGCTCTTCGCGGACCTCGGCGTCGACATCGACCCTTCCGCACTCGTCGGCGATCTCAGCGCCGGCCAGCGTCAGCTCACGGAAATCGTCAAGTCGATCTCGCAGGACGTGCGCATTCTGATCCTCGACGAGCCGACGACCGCGCTATCCGGCGGCGAAGTCGGCAAATTGTTCGCCTTCCTGCGCAGACTGAAGAGCGAGGGCGTCGCGATCATCTACGTCTCGCATCGGATGGAGGAAATCACGCAGATCGCCGACCGCGCGACGATCTTGCGCGACGGACGCCACGTCGTCACCGCGCCCCTGTCCGAGCTGCCGCTGGAGAAGATGATCGAATATATCGTCGGCCGTCGCTCGCGCGGGTTCTCCGACGTGGTGCGTAGCGAGACGGAGCGAGGCAAGCCGCTGCTGGAGGTGAGGAACCTCTGCGGCCCTAGAAAGCCGGACAATCTCAACCTTATCGTGCACGCCGGTGAGGTCGTCGGCATCGCGGGTCTGCTGGGCAGCGGGCGCAGCGCGGTTGCGCGCGTTCTGTTCGGCGTCGACCCGAAGCGGTCGGGAGAAATCCTGATCGACGGCAAAGTCGTCGAGATTGGCAGCAGCCGCGACGCGATCGCCCACGGCATCGCGCTCATTCCCGAAGATCGCCTGCGGCAGGGCGTCATCATCGAACATAGCGTCAAGGCCAATTCATGCTTGCCGATCATCGATCGGCTGGCGAGCGGCGCGTTTGTTTCGGAGTCGGCGTCGAATGCCGCGACCGACGAGCAGATCCAGAATCTACGCATCAAGACGACTTCGCGCGACTTTGCGGTGCGGACCCTGTCGGGCGGCAACCAGCAAAAAGTCGTCATCGGCAAATGGCTGCTCGCCGAGCCGCGAATTCTCATTCTCGACGAGCCCACCGCCGGCATCGACATCGGATCGAAGGCGGAGATCATCGCCCTGGTCCGCGATCTCGCCAAGAGCGGCAAGGCGATCATCGTCATTTCCTCCGAACTGTCGGAATTGCTGACCGCGGCGGATCGGCTGATCGTGATGGTCGACGGGCGGGTCGCGCGCGAATGCCCGCGCTCCGAATTCGACGATCCCAATCCCTCCGACGACGAAGGCGCGCGGCTGCAATACGCCGAGCGGCAACTCTCCAAGACCCTGCAACAGGCGCACGCCCATGTCTGAAGCACCCGCATCGCCCAGCCCAAATATAGTCGGCACGCCCTCGGCCGCCTCGGCCCTGAAGAACTGGCGTCAGTACATCATCTATGTCGGTTTCGTCGCGATCTTCCTGATCTTCGCCGCGACGCTGCAGAGCAAGGGATTTCTCAATCCCAACAACCTGCTCAACATCGCTCGGCAGACGGCGATGATCTCGATCATGGCGGTGGCCATGACTTTCGTTCTCTCGGCCGGCGAGATAGACCTCTCGATCGGCATGGTCGCGGGCCTCGCCTCGATGACGACGGCGATGGCGATGGACGCGTGGGGCCTGCCCGCAGGGGTCCTCGCCGGCCTCGCGACCGGGATCGTGGTGGGCCTCGTCAATGGGACACTGACAACCCGCATCGGCATCCCCTCGTTCCTGACGACGCTCGCGATGATGGGCATCGCGCGGGGCATCGCGATGTGGCTGACGCAGACCAAGTCCGTGCCGATCCTCGACGACAACTATATCGCGATCTTCGGCGGCGCGGACTTTGTCCATGTCCCAGTGCTGTTGATCTGGATGGTCGTCATTGGCGTCGTCGGGCACGTCGTATTGCGCAAGACGACCTTCGGCCGCCGCGTGCTGGCGACGGGCGGCAGCGAGACCGCGGCGCGCTACAGCGGCGTCGACACCGCCTCGATCAAGATGCGCGTGCTCATCATCTCCAGCATGGCCGCCTGCTTCGCGGGCATGCTCTATGCGGGTCGCCTGCATTCGGGGCGTTTCCAGCTCGGCGAGGGCGACGAGCTTTCGGTCATAGCGGCGGCGGTCCTCGGCGGCACCAGCCTTTTCGGCGGGTCCGGCAGCGTGATCGGCTCGATCGTCGGCGCGCTGATGATCGGGCTCATCAACAACGGACTGCTGCTGATGGGACTCGAATACAGCCAGCAACTGATCGCACGCGGCATCATCATCATCCTCGCTGTCGCGCTCAGCCCGTCGCGCAAATAGTCGCTCCCGGGGAGAGCATATTTCCTAAGTGGAGCATCCTCACATGTCGGACCACGGCCAACCGCATTTCTTCAATTCGCGCCAGCGCGCCACGATCGCGGCCGCCATGGCGCGCATCATTCCGACGGACGACGCCCCCGGAGCGACCGAAGCCGATTGCGTCGAATTCGTCGACCGCTATCTCAGCGGCCTCGGCTTCATCTACGCCAAGCCGGACGGATCCGGTTTCGAAACTCTGACCGGGGCGAGAGAGCGCGGGTGGCGGCGGCGCATCGAAATTCTGCGTCGGAAGTACAGCGAGGGAATCGAGGCGCTGGATCACGCCGCGCGCTCGCAATTCCGTGTCGACTTCGTCGAACTCGACGCCAGCAGACAGGACGAAATGCTGAAGGCGCTCGAGAGCGCGGGCGCCCAGCCGGCGTCCGCCGGCGGCCCGCCCGGCGAGGCGCCCGCGCTGCAACAGACCTCGACCGAAACCGATCTCGAGTTCCTGCCGCTGCTCGTCATGCACACGCGGCAGGGTTTCTATTGCGATCCGATTTACGGCGGCAACAAGGGCCGCGTCGGCTGGGACTTCATCGGGTTTCCTGGGCCGAAATCGCTGATGGAAATCTATTCCGGGCGCTTCAGCGCCCTGCCGTGGTTCGCAGAAGGGGAAGCGGAAAAATATCGGGAGGCCAATCGTGACGTTTAAGTCGAAACCGCCGCGGACCGAGGTCTGCATCATCGGGGCGGGGGCCTCGGGAGCGGCGGCGGCCAAGGTGCTCACTGAACGCGGGGTGCAGGTTGTCGCGCTGGAGCGCGGCCCCTGGCGCGGCAAGGAGACGTTCGGCGGCGACGAGCTCGCCAATGTCAATCGCTTCAATCTCTGGCCCGATCCGCTGCTCAATCCGCGCACCGCGCGCACTTCGCCAGACGAGAAGGCTCACCTGGAAATGTTCTGTCCAGTGCCGCAAATGGTCGGCGGCGGAACCGTGCACTGGCAAGGCTGGTTGCCACGCTTCACGCCGAACGATTTTCGCATCCGCACTGTCGTGGGCGAGGTGAAGGGCGCTACCCTCGCCGACTGGCCGGTCGGCTACGACGAAATCGAGCCCTATTACGCCAAAGTCGAATGGGCGTTCGGCGTTTCGGGCAGAGCGGGGGCCAACAAATTCGAAGGTCCGCGCAGCAAGGGCTATCCCTGTCCGCCGCTGCCCGTCTCACGGTATGCCGAGAAATTCAACCAGGGCTGCGACGCGCTCGGCTGGAACGCGTTCCCGACGCCGCAAGCGGCGCTGTCGCGCGCCTTCAACGGCCGCAAGCCGACCGTGATCAGCGCGTTCGCGCAACAGCATGGCGATCCCACCGGCACCCGCTCCAGCGCGCTGAACGTCTTTATCCCCGACGCTATCGAGACCGGCCGCTACGATCTGCGCGCCGATAGCTACGTGCGCGAATTGACGCTCGGCGGCGACGGCGCAGTCAAGTCGGCCGTCTATCAGGACGCCGACGGCGACCTCGTGGAGCAGGAGGCCGATCTCTTCATCCTCGCCTGCGGCGCGGTCGAGTCGGCTCGTCTGCTGCTGCTGTCGAAATCGGGGCGATTTCCCACGGGTCTCGCCAACGGCAGCGATCTCGTCGGGCGCAACGTGACCTTCCACGAATACAGCGCCGCGGTCGGCTTGTTCGACGATCCGATCTACGCATGGGCTGGGGGCGGCTATGTCAGCGCCTCCAGCTTCCAGTTCTACGAGCACGACGAGAAGCGTGAACACGTCAGCGGGGGGCACATCGCCTGCGCCGGCGTCGGCATTCCTTTGCCGATCAACTGGCGGCTGCCGGAGGCGCCCGCCTGGGGCGCCGCCGCCAAGCAGAACGACCGCGACAATTTCAATCATTCGATGGCCGTTGCGATGGTCCTGCACGACATGCCGCGTCACGACAATCGCGTCGATCTCGACGACGAGGTGGAGGACGCGTGGGGCCTGCCGGTGGCGCGGATCACGCTGACGCCGCATGAGAATGACATGAAGCAGGGCCGCTTCCTGATCGATCGCGCCGCCGATATCCTGGAAGCTGCGGGATCCAAGCGGGTCCAGAAGGTCTACGCCCAGCGCGTCACCGGCAATTGTTCGCATCAGCACGGGACGCTGCGCATGGGAACGGACCCCGCGAAGTCCGTCCTCGACAAATATTGCCGGGCGCACGAGGTCGCCAATCTCTACGCGGTCGACGGTTCGCCTTTCCCCACGGGAACGGGCGCCAACCCGACGCTGACGATCATGGCCAACGCTTGGCGGGTCGCCGAACGCATCGCCGAACAAAGAGGCGCAACGGCCCGTGAATGATCGAGCCCCGCTTCGAGAACGTTGTCTTTCGTCAATCCGGGTGGATGCGCTAAGAGTAGCGCCTCGGGCGACGCGCCCGAGGGCCGGGTCCTCGCATGGGAGGAACGGCTCGCAGCCATGACCTGATCAAAGGAGAGATCAATGGCCTCGCCGCGATATGACACCGCGCTGATCGTCGGCGCTGGCGCCGGTCTCAGCGCCTCTCTCGCCCGTCTCTTTTCCCGGGAAGGCATCCGCGTCGCCCTCGCGGCGCGAAACATCGACAAGCTCGCTCTCTTGTGCGAGCAGACCGGCGCGCAGGCGTTCGCCTGCGATGCCGCCGACCCGGCGCAGGCAGCGAGCCTGTTCGAGGAGGTCGAACGCCGGATCGGCGTCCCGGACGTCGTCGTTTTCAACGCCAGCGGCAGGACGCGCGGACCGTTCATCGAACTGATCCCGGAGGAGGTCGAACGCTCGCTGATCGTCAGCGCCTTCGCGGGCTTCCTGGTGGCGCAGCAAGCCGCGCGCCGCATGGTCCCGAAGGAACACGGCGCGATCCTGTTCACGGGCGCCTCGGCGAGCGTCAAGGGATACGCCCAATCGGCGCCGTTCGCGATGGGCAAGTTCGCCCTTCGCGGGCTGGCGCAGAGCATGGCACGCGAACTCGCCCCGATGGGGATTCATGTCGGGCATCTCGTGATCGACGGCGTCATTCGAAATCCGGGTCGAACCGAGTCCCCGGACAAGCCTGATTCGATGCTCGACCCCGACGCGATCGCGGAATCCTATCTCCACCTGTTGAGACAGCCGCGCAGCGCATGGACCTGGGAGATCGAGCTACGCCCCTGGGTCGAGAGGTTCTGAAACATATCGTCATTACCGCTTTTTCTCGCGGGAATGACACAATCCCAATGCGTGACAGGGCTATCTCGGCCCTGAAAGCCTGGCCTCTCGATCCCACACGCGCTGCTGTTTCGCCGCCTCCACAAATCGTTTGAGGCCGGTAGCGTCGCTGATCTCCACCACGCCTTCATCCAGATCTTCGGCGATGCTCGCCTTGGCGAACAGCGCCTGCGCGGCGGGCGTGTAGCCTATCGCCTTCAGATGCCCGAAGGCGTCGCGAACCCAATCGACGGCCGCGGCATTCTTCAGGAGCGCGGTGACGCCTTCGTCGGATGCGAGCAGCGCGACAGCGTCGAAAAAAACCGAAGGCGCCCCCGAGAGCGCCATGTCCGCCGGGAGGCGGGCGCCTTTTTTGGGCGTGACGCCGCCGATCTTCGGAGCGATGAGGGCGAGTTGCGCGCCCTCCTGTTCGACCGCCTCGCGCAGCGCCGCTAGACGATCGATCTCCACGCCGTCCGTCACGAGCACGCCGATTTTGCGTCCCTCGAGCGTAGGCTTCGACTTGCCGACGATAGAAAGCGCCGGGGAAGGGTTGAGATCTATTGGCGCGCGAAACGGCTTGATCGCGGCCGCTTCTCCTTCCATGCCGATGTTCGCCTCGACAGCGGTCGCGAGCGCCTCGTCGACCAAATGCAGATGGCCCAGCATGCGCTTGCGTATCGCCGGCGCTTCGACCTTCGAAAACTCGAAGCTGAACGCATTCTGGATGTGGCGTTGCTCCGGCGCCGTCATCGAACGATAGAACTGCCGCGCCTGGCTGTAATGATCAGCGAAACTGTCGGGTCGAATGCGCAGCTTTTCACCGGTCTGCCGCTCGCCCTCCTGCGGCGCGAAGCTGCGGAAGCCGAGCTGCGGGTTTTCCCGTGGACCGTTGGGGTCGAGGCTGTTGGGCTCGTAGGACACGCGGCCGGGAGCGACGTCCATCCGGCGCATGCCGTCGCGCTGTAGATTGTGCATCGGACACCGTGGCCGATTGATCGGCAGCTCATGGAAATTGGCGCCGCCGAGACGGCTGAGCTGGGTGTCGGTGTAGGAGAACAGCCGCCCTTGCAGCAGCGGATCGTTGGTGAAGTCGATGCCGGGGACGATATGGCCGGGATGGAAGGCGACCTGCTCGGTCTCAGCGAAGAAATTGACGGGATTTCGGTCCAGCACCATCCGGCCGACGACCTGGATCGGTATGATTTCCTCGGGAATGATTTTCGTCGCGTCGAGAACGTCGAAGTCGAACTTGTCGGCTTGCGTCTGGTCGAACGCCTGGATGCCGAACTCCCATTCCGGGAAGTCGCCCTTGGCGATCGCCTCGAACAGATCACGGCGGTGGAAGTCGGGGTCGGCGCCGTTGATCTTGACCGCTTCGTCCCACATCACCGAGGCGGAGCCGATGGTCGGACGCCAGTGGAATTTCACGAAGGTTGATTTTCCATCTCCATTGATCAGCCGGAAGGTATGGATTCCGAAACCTTCCATCATTCGGAGCGAGCGCGGGATGGTTCGGTCCGACATGATCCATAGGACCATGTTCATGCTCTCGGGAAGCAACGAGACAAAATCCCAGAACGTGTCGTGCGCTGTCGCATCCTGCGGATAGCCGCGATCCGGCTCCATTTTCACGGAATGGATGAGGTCGGGAAATTTGATCGCATCTTGAATGAAGAAGACGGGGATGTTGTTTCCGACGAGATCGAAATTGCCTTCGTCAGTGTAGAATTTCACGGCGAAGCCGCGAACATCGCGCGGCATGTCGCCGGCGCCCGCGCCTCCGGCGACGGTCGAGAAGCGAGCGAAAACTTCGGTCTTCTTGCCGGCCTCGGCGAGGAACGAGGCCTTGGTCAGGTGCGGAATCGGTTTCGTGACCTCGAAGTAGCCATGCGCTCCGGAACCGCGCGCATGCACGATCCTTTCGGGAATGCGCTCGTGATCGAAATGAGTGATCTTTTCGCGGAAATGGAAGTCCTCGAGCAGCGAGGGGCCGCGCTCGCCAGACTTGAGTGTGTTCTGATTGTCGGCGACGATGACGCCTTGGTTGGTCGTCAGCGACTGACCGCCCTTTAGCGCGGTCTGATGGGTTGCGCCTCCCGGTCCCGGCGCCAAATCCGTCTCCGCCTCTCTGGTGTTCCTGGATTTGGGCATGGCGCGACCTCCGATGATTCGACGGACCTGCCCTACAACTCGAGACTTCGTGTTTAGTGCCGGGCGACAGCAAAAAATCCTATTGCGGCGAAAGGGCGACGTTCTCCGTCATTGCGAGTTCCGCACCGGCGCTTGGATGAAACGGGTGACATCCGCCGCCCCCTCCGTCATGGCCCGGCATGTCCCAGGGCTTGACGCGGGTTCCGGCGGGGAGGCTAACTAACTCGCGCCGCCGCATCGCGTCCCCGAGGCTGGATAACCGCTTTCGCGCGCATGACAGCTGG
>DASXYQ010000131.1:0-15779 GCA_036502445.1 Roseiarcus sp.
TCGAGCCGCGCGTCGTACAGCCCGGTGAGCAGGTGCGACGCGCCGGGCCCCGAGGTCGCGAGACAGACGCCGAGCTCGCCGGTGAACTTGGCGTGCGCCGAGGCCATGAACGCCGCCATTTCCTCGTGGCGGACTTGAATATACTGGAGCTCCGACTTGGCCTTCTCGAGCGCTACATCCAGTCCCCCGACGCCGTCGCCGGGATAACCATAGACGCGCTTGATTCCCCACTCACGTACGCGTCGCCAAACAAAATCGCTGACGTTCATGGCCATGGGGAATTCTCCGACAGGGGCGAGCGTGATCGCGGGCAAAATCTTTGGTTAAACGCGGCGCCTCTCGCCATGGTTCCGAGTTATCTGCGCGAAGACGGCCGCGCGGCCCCCTTGGGCAGCGTCGTCTTCCAGGAGAACGATGGATGAGGAGAACGCGATGGATATCGAAGTGGTTCTGGAGGCCGGCGCCATCATCGGCGAATCGCCTACCTGGGCGAGCGAGGAGAAAGCGCTCTACTGGATCGACGTGAAGAAGCCCGCGCTCCATCGCTTCGAGCCGGCGACCGGACTTCGACGCTTCTGGCCCATGTCCAGCGACATCGGCGCGTTCGCCCTGCTGTCCCAAGGGTCCGGCGCCGTAGTGGCTTTACGCGAAGGTATTTTCTGCCTCGATTTTGCTAGCGGTTCGTTGACTTTGCTAGCGCCGCCGCCGTTCGACCCCGCGCTGTTTCGTTTCAACGAGGGCGCGTGCGACGCCGCGGGCCGCTTCTGGGTCGGCGTCATGTTCGACCCCTTGAAGGAGGGCGCTCCGCCGCAAAAATCGTCGCTGCACAGCTTCACTCCCGAGAATGGTCTGCGCCCTGAACCGGATACCGCGGAACTCCACAACGGGATGTCCTGGAGCAGCGATGGCCGCCAGCTCTACCTCGCTCACAGCCACAAGCGGGAAGTTTTCAGTTTCGTGTTTGACCTTGAAACCGGGCGGATCGGCGATCGAAAGCTGTTCGCAAAAGTGCCTGAGACCGACGGGCTGCCCGACGGCGCGGCCGTCGATGATAGAGGCGGCTATTGGTCCGCGCTGCATGGCGGCAGTCGCCTGCGGCGATACACGTCGACGGGCGCCGTCGACCGAGATATCGAACTGCCGGTGAGCCAGCCGACAATGTGCGCTTTCGCTGGCGACGCGCTCGATGTCCTCTATGTGACGAGCGCCAGCGACAAACTCACGCCGGAGCAACGACGTCGCGAGCCGCTGGCGGGATCGCTACTTCGGCTGAGGCCCGGGGAAAGGGGCGTGGCTCGGCGCTGCACGGTCCGCTGAGCGCCGCCCGGTGCGGCGGGGGCGACGGATGAACGCGATCCTTGCCGCGGGGCCTGCTTGGGGCGTGGGGGCTCCGTGTGGATTTGCCGGTTTTGAGGCTTTTCAAGGCTTTCCAGGCAGGCAAATTTTCGTGGCGTTGCGAGCGCGGAAGCGTCTTTGATTGGGGACGGATATACAACAATGATTAATAGTAATTTTGAGCTGGATCATTCAAGTCCTGGCCCGTTGGAAGCGATGCTCGGCCAGGACATCGGATATCGCGATCGAGAGCCTGTCCTTGCCGACCGTCGCATTCGGCCCGACGCTATGGACACGCAAACCCTCTCCACCCTCGAGGATCTCGTGACGGGTCGTCCCGGCCGCGTCGCGATGGAAGGCGATAGACACCCGCCTGTGGCCCACCCGCAAATTACGGACCGTGAGTTCCCTCAGCCAATCCGGCAACGCCGGATCGACGATCAGCGCGTCGAGCGGCGCCAGGGGCGTAAGGCCCGTGAGGGCATGGCAGATCTGAATCACCGCCGCCGCCGACCAGGCTTGCGGCGAACAGGTCACGGGGTAGACGCCGGGATGCGGGCAGCGTTTGCCGCGCGGGTGTCCGCCAAAGACCTCGGGGAGACGATTGAATTCGAAAATCCGGGTAGCGTCGAATACGGCCCCAGCGACCTTGTGAAGAGCTTCGTTGAAACCGTAGCGTTTCAGGCCCGAACAGAGATGCGCGTTCGAGGTCGGCCAAACCGTGCCGAGATGATAGGCGAGCGGGTTGTAGGCGGGATGCTCGCTGGATAGCGTGCGAACGCCCCATCCGGTGAACATGTCGGGCGCCAGCATCCGGTCGGCCACGGCTTGCGCCTTGTCTTCGTCGACGATTCCATAGCCGAGGCATGATCCGATGTTCGACGCGATCGTTCTCACCTGCTTCTTGTCGGGACCCAGCGCCAGGGCGAAGAACCGCTCATCAGCCATCCAGAACCGCGCGTTGAAGCGCTTCTTGAGCGCGGCGGCCTGCTCGAACAACTCCGCGGCCCTGCCGCTTTCCCCCATCATCTGAAACGCGCACGCCAGGGCTTGCTTGGCCGCGTAGTAGAGGCCTTGCACCTCGGCTACCGCGATCGGATCCCGCACAAAGGAGCCGTCCGCTTCGAGGATCGCCTGACGGGAATCCTTCCAACCCTGGTTCTTGATCCCGGCCTTGCCGGCGAGCGTCCGATATTCATAGAAGCCGTCGCCGTCTATGTCGCCGTCGCGGTCCATCCAATCGAGCGTCGCGCAGACTCTATCCTTGATGGCTTCGAATGCACGACGGTCGCCAGAGTGGGCAAAATGCAGCGCTGCGCCGAGGATGTAGAGGCCCGGCGCCGAGTAATCGCCGTAATAATGCAAGAATGGGTTCTTCCCGAGCAACGCGAGCGGGCTGAGCTGACGCTGATGCAGCACTTTGCCGGGTTGCGCGTCGAACCGATCGTCAGCAGCTTTCGCGGTCCATTCGCCGACGGACAGCAGACTTCCTTTCAGCGTCCAGGGATTCAGCAGAATTGAATGGATCCCGGCGGTCAGGGCGTCCCGACCGAACAGGGCCGTATATTTCGGAATGCCTGCCATCGGCGTGTACATTTGTTCGGCTTCGCCGCGCAGCGATTGCAGCGACCAGAGGTCCGCCGCGGCCCGATTCCATGCAGATTGCACGGTCGGGTCCGACGCTTCGATATCGGTGCAACGGGTGAGCCACTCTTCGGAGAGTTTCGCGGCGTCGCGGTAGTGCGCGGTCGGTTCGCCGTCGAGTCCGAACCAAGGCTCGACGGATTCGCCAAGGAATACGGGCGCGACGTCGATGCTGATCAGCTCCGCCTGGCGAGGCCGCAGCGAGAAGGTCGTTCGAAGCCGCTCGCCGTCATCGGCCAACATTCCCGGAGCGGTCATCCGTATCCGGGTCGCATGATTGATGTCGGGATGCCGGTATGCGAACGTCAGCTCACCCCGGCCGGGTCCAGTCGCCTCGAAACTGCGATGGACCGGCGCCTGCTGTCGGCGCTTGCCCGACGTGACCTCGTCGAGGTCGGCGAAGTCGGCGTCGAAAGCCCACTCCAGAACGATTGTCGCTTCCGCGAGCGCGTGGTTTGTGACGTGGATGTCCTGATGATAGCCGCCGCCGGCATAGGTGTTGATCTGAAGCTCGATTCCCTTCCCGACGATTTCGCCGCCGCTGGGATCGTCGTCGCCGCGAGGCGCCGCCTTCCGCCCCGCTGGCGATGGCAGCAGATAATAAGCCACGGCGCTATAGGGCTCGATGCCGTTGCAACATACCCCCTTCACCTTCTCGCCGTTGCCGCGGACTTCGAATCGAGAGAGAAAGCGCGTCTGCTGCAGATAATAGCCTTGTTCGTCCGATGCGATCAGCCCATCGCGATCCATGACGACGACATGATGTCCGCGGTAAATCGTCGCCGTCTCGGGGTCCGGTCGCAGCCGATTGAGGGTCTCGGGTTTCATGGTCCGGACGCCGCTAGGCCTTCGGACGCGTGGCGAGACGATAGGCGCCGATCACGACGCCGAGCGCGATCAACGCCCACATCGCGTCGCGGTGCCGGCTGGTAAACATTTCCCAGCTCCAAACGCGAGCGCTCGCGTCGAACCGACCGTGGGACCCGTAGTCCCCTTTGACCGGCTCGAACAGATTAGACGGCGCATCGGGCGCCAGCCTCTGGTCGGTGAGTTGGCCCTGGTATCCCGCCTTGGCCAGATAGCGATCGATCAGACCTGGCGCGATGCGGTTGGCGAGGATCGCCTTGAGCGTCGGAAACCCGACCCAAATCTGTCGCCGCGGATGGAACGCGCCAAAGTAGATCGCGCGCGCGGCGACCTCGGGCTGGAAGACGGGGGGAACTGGCTGCGCCTTCCGGCCCATCTTGTTCAAAGCCCAATCGAATTGAGGCGTGTTCACGGCCGGCAGGTCGACCTCCGTCAGAGTTACGTCGATCTGGTCGTGATAGAGTTCCGAACGGAGCGAATCGGTGAAACCGCGAATGGCGAATTTCGCGCCGCAATAGACGGATTGCAGCGGCACCGAACGATAGGCGAGCGCCGAACCCACGTTCACGATCGATCCGCGATTGCGAGCACGCATGCGCTTCAGCGCAGCCATCATGCCATGCACCTGTCCGAAATAGGTCACCGCCGTGGAGCGATGGAATTCCTCCGAGGTCAGCTCGTGAAAGGGCGCGAAAACCGTCGCCATTGCGACGTTGACCCAGACGTCGATCGGGCCGAGTTCTTCCTCCGTTCGCGCCGCGGCGGCTTCGACCGCGACGGCGTCCGCGACATCGGTCGGGATCGGGACCGCCCGCACCCCATATTTGCGCGCCTCCGCGGCGGCAGCCTCCAACCTGTCGGGATCACGCGAAAGCAGCGCCACGTCGCAGCCATGTCTGGCGAATTCCGTTACGCACGCACGCCCGACACCGGCCCCGGCGCCTGTGATCACCACTATTTTCGTCATATCCGTTGTTCCGATCGCGCCCGAACGACGCGAACCTGGAATCAAAACCCGCACGCGAAGCTGCGGTTCCGCGGCGGGACCGTCATCGCGAGGAGTCCTTGCGACGAAGCAACCCAGGGGCCGCGTCACTGAAGCCCCCCGGGTTGCTTCGCTCCGCTCGCAACGACGGAGCCGGCGTCGACGCTCTGATCGACTCGAGAGCGACGCCCGACGTCTGAGTAGAATCCGAACCTACTTTTCGCCTCGCCGCGGAATAAGCTCGTCTTCCCGGACTCCAGGAGGGATCGGACTCCGATGAACGCTCGGCGGTGGGATCGGTCCCGGACCCGCAAGAAATCCGCAAGACGTCGGCGCAACTTCGCGTCGCCGGCAAACTGCGGAGAGGAAGCACGCCCAACCACGAGAGATCGGAACCGTGGCGCAGATTTTTGGACCGGGCGCGGACACCGTGGCGCGAGGCGTCCTGGCGGGGATCGCGGCGGCGCCGTTTGCATTCGTGGCGTTCTGCTACGCCCTCGCGTCTTCACCGCATGTGACGGATGAGGGCGTCACCGTGACCCAGCCGGTTCCCTTCAGCCACGAACATCACGTCGGCGGGCTCGGGATCGACTGTCGATTTTGCCACAACGGAGTGGAGACCTCCCCGGTAGCCGCCGTTCCGCCGACCGAAACCTGCATGAACTGTCATTCGCAGATATGGACCCACGCGGCGATGCTCGAGCCGGTCCGCCAGAGCCTCGCCTCGGGCGATCCGATCCATTGGCGCCAGGTGAACAGGCTGCCCGACTACGTCTATTTCGATCATAGCGTACACATCGCCAAGGGCGTCGGTTGCACGACCTGTCACGGCGAGGTCGAACGCATGCCGCTGATGCGACAGTCCGCTCCCCTCACTATGCAATGGTGCCTCGACTGCCATCGCAATCCCGCCCCGAACTTGCGCGATCTCGGCGAGGTTTTCGCAACCGATTGGCGGGCGCCCGCGGATCAGGACGAGCGTGGCAAACGGTTGATGGTGGAATATCACATCCATGTCGACAATCTGACCGATTGTTCCGTGTGCCACCGATGACCGCCAAACTGGCGTTGTCTCGCCGGAAGGCGCTCGAGCTTCTCGCCGCGCAGACGGCGCTGCTGGTTGCGGGTTGCTCGAGGCCGCGAGAGGAGATCGTCCCCTACGTACGAATGCCGGAGCGCATGGTTCCCGGCGTGCCGCTGCAATTTGCGACCACGCTCGATCTCGGCGGTTACGGGCGAGGAGTCGTCGTCTCGTCGATCGAAGGGCGGCCGATCAAGATCGAGGGCAACCCGATGCATCCGGCGAGTCTCGGCGCCACGGATGCGTTCGCGGAGGCGGAGATTTTCTCGCTGTATGATCCGGATCGCTCGCAGGCGGTGCGTCGGTCGGGCGAGATCGGCAATTGGGCTGCCTTTCTCGATGCCCTGCAGCCGCGCTTGCTCGAGCTGGCGCCGACGCAGGGTGAAGGGCTGCGCCTCCTTACGGGTCCCATCGGCTCCCCCACATTGATGCGGCAGATCATGGCGCTTCGCCAACGGTTCCCTCGGCTCGGCTGGCACCGCCACGATCCGCTCGAGGACCAAGCGGCGCGTGAGGGCGCGAGGATGGCTTTCGACCGTCCTGTGACGGCGCTGCCCCGCCTCGCCGACGCGGACGTCGTCGTTTCGCTCGACGCCGATCCTCTCGGAGCCGGCCCGCTGCAAATCATCAACGCGCGCGGGTTCGCCGCCAACCGCCAAGCGCGAAGGGGCGCCGAGAAGATAGGCCGGCTCTACGCCGTCGAATCCGCTCCGACCCTCACCGGAGCCAATGCCGATCATCGTCTCGCGCTTCCGCCGGGCGACATCGCCTCCGTTGCGATAGCGATCGCGCGCGCCCTCGGCGCCGCGTTGCCCGAGGCGGCTCTCAGCCCGGAGGCGGCGGGCTTCGCGAGCGAACTCGCGCGAGACCTGACGGCGCATGAGGGCCGCGCGCTCGTGCTGGCCGGCCCGACCCTCGCCCCCGACGTTCACGCCCTCTGCTGCTGGGTCAACGCGCAGCTGCGGGCCCCGATCGACTACTTCGAGCCCGACGATCGAGCGCAGCCGTCGTCGCTGGCGGACCTCGTTCGCGATTGCGCAGCGGGCAAGGTCGAGAGTCTTCTAATTTTAGGGTGCAATCCCGGCTATGATGCGCCTCCCAATCTTCGCTTCCACGAGGCGATCCGCAATGTTGATTTCCGCGCGCATCTCGGTTGTTGTTTCGATGAGACGGCGGCGCTTTGCGAGTGGCATATCCCGCAATCCCACATCCTCGAGAGCTGGTCCGACCTCGTGGCGCCCGACGGCGCTGCGAGCCTGGTGCAACCGCTGATCGAGCCGCTCTATGATACGCGCACCGCTCATGAGGTGTTGGCCGCGCTCGACGGCAGCGTCGCCTCGGCGCGCGATCTCGTGCGCGACACATGGAAGGCGAGCGCGCCGGCGGGCGATTTCGAGGATTGGTGGCGACGGTCTCTGCATGACGGAATCATCGCGGGATCCGTCGGCAAGCCGGTTTCCGGCCTGTCCCCAAAACTGCCGCAGCTGAAATCGCGACCCGCCGACAAGTTGACGGTCGTGCTGCGACCGGACCCTTGCGTCTACGACGGGTCTTTCGCCAACAACGCTTGGCTGCAAGAGCTGCCCAAACCGCTCACGAAGGAAGTCTGGGGCAATTCGATCGGCATCGCGGCGCCGGACGCGGCTGGCCTCGGAATCGTCGATGGCGATGTGCTGCGTCTGACAGCGAACGGCCGGTCGGTGGAAGCGCCGATACGCATCGGCTCCGGTCATGCGCCGGGCGTGCTGAGTCTCGCCCTCGGCTATGGGCGCACCGCCGCCGGCCGCGTCGGAACGGGCGTCGGAGCCAACGCGTACCTGCTGCGCGCCGATGCCTCTTGGGCTATCGGGGGAGTCGTCGCCACGCCGACCGGCGAGCGCCGGCCACTGGTCTCGACGCAGAAGCACTTCTCGCTGGACGGCGAAGCGAGCGAGCTGTTTCCAACCTTCACGCTCGAGCAGTTTCGCGCATCACAAGGGAACGCGAAGGAAGCGCAGCTGCCCTCGTTCTTTTCGCCTCCGGCCGGGAGCGGCGCGCGATGGGGCATGGTGATCGACACCACCCTCTGCATCGGGTGCAACGCCTGCGTCGTCGCCTGTCAGTCCGAGAACAACTCGCCAGTGATTGGACCCGAGGAGATCGCGGCCGGGCGCGACATGCATTGGCTGCGCATCGACGCCTATCAAATCGGTTCTTCGGAAAGCCCGCGCACCGGTTTTCAACCCGTGCCGTGCATGCACTGCGAAACCGCCCCTTGCGAACCGGTCTGTCCCACCGGCGCCTCCGTCCACGACAGCGAGGGGCTCAACGTGCAGGTGTACAACAGGTGCATCGGAACCCGGTTCTGCGAGGCCAACTGTCCCTACAAAGTCCGCCGCTTCAACTTCTTCGGCTATGCCGACGGCCAGGAATACCGAGACCTCGGCGCTGATGTGATGCGCGCGCACAACAACCCCGACGTGACCGTCAGAGCCCGCGGCGTGATGGAGAAATGCACCTATTGCGTCCAGCGCATCAGTCGCGCCCGACATGCGGCCGACAAGGAGGATCGGCTCATCTCGGACGGCGAGGTCGTGACGGCGTGCCAGTCGGCGTGCCCGACGCGCGCGATCAGCTTCGGCGATCTCTCCCGGTCAGAGGCGAGCGTTTCCGCCTTGGGAAAGCAGCCGCAGCATTATAGCCTGCTCCGTCATCTCGATACCAAGCCTCGCACCACCTACCTCGCGCAGGTGAGGGACATCAACCCGCGACTCGAGGGAAAGACGGGATGAGCCTCGCGATCGCCACGGAATCCGTCGCGGAAAGCGAGGAGGAGCCGCTGGTTCCTCCCTCCGCCACCGACGCGTCGATCACGGCGCTGATCGCCGACCCCTTGCTGGTGCGCGGCGCCGGACGAAGCTGGTGGATCGCGACGGCGATTGCAGCGGCGCTCACGCTGGTGACAATCATTGCGATCTGGCGACTTCTTGCCGAAGGCATCGGCCTGCTCGGTAACAACACCACCGTCGTATGGGGCGTACCGATCGCCAACTATGTCTGGTGGATCGGGATCGGCAACGCGGGAACGCTCATTTCCGCGCTGTTGCTGCTCACGAGACAGCGATGGCGGGCCTCGATCAATCGGTTCGCAGAGGGGATGACGCTGTTCGCCGTATCAATCGCTGGCCTGTTTCCGATCCTGCACCTGGGGCGACCGGAGTATTTCTACTGGCTCGCGCCTTACCCCAACACGATGACGCTGTGGCCGCAGTGGCGGAGCGCGCTCGTCTGGGATTTCTGGGCGATCGTCAGCTATCTCCTGTTCTCGATCGTCTTCTTCTACGTCGGCCTCGTGCCGGATCTCGCCACGCTCCGAGATCGATCGAAATCGCTGAGGACGCGGAGGATTTATGGCGCATTCGCGCTGGGATGGCGCGGATCGGCCCGCCAGTGGCGGTTGCATCAGGCGCTCTATTCAACGATGGCGGCGCTCGCCGTCCCTCTGGTCTGCTCGGTGCATTCGATCGTGGGTCTCGATTTCGCGGCGAGCCTGATGCCGGGGTGGCAGGAGACGATCTTCCCGCCGTATTTCGTCGTCGGCGCGATGTTCTCCGGCTTCGCCATGGTTGTTCTGCTCGCTGCTGCGATGCGGTGGGGCTTCGGTTTCCAGCAGATAGTCACTGTCCGGCATTTCGAGGCGATGGCGCTCATCATCCTCGCGAGCTCGCTGATCATG
The DNA here is from genome assembly GCA_036502445.1 of Roseiarcus sp. Lineage (GTDB taxonomy): Bacteria > Pseudomonadota > Alphaproteobacteria > Rhizobiales > Beijerinckiaceae > Roseiarcus. Next base: position 9,628 of record DASXYQ010000131.1, read on the forward strand.
ACGCTTTCCTATTCCACGGAATGGTTCTCCGGCTGGTACAGCGGGAAGGCGGCCGAGCGCGGCGAAATCGCATTCGCGTTCACCGGGTCGTATGCGCCGCTGTTCTGGGCGCAGCTCTTCTGCAATTGCGCGGCTCCGCAGATTCTCTGTTGGCCACGAATGCGCCGGAGCCTCACTGCGCTGGTTCTGGTCTCGCTGGCGATCTTGGTCGGCATGTGGCTCGAGCGTATTCTGATCATCTGGAACACACTTTCGCACGGCTTCTTGCCCAGCATGCGCCACTTGTTCCTGCCGACGCTCGAGGATGGGCTCCTGGTGATCGCCCCGCTCGGATTTTTCGCGATGCTGTTCCTGATCTTCGTCCGCGTCCTGCCCGCCATTTCGATGCACGAAATGCGCCAATTGCTCCATGAGAGGACGCGGCCGTGACGCGCGCGCTCGTCGCTGAGTTCGACGACGCCGAACGCTTCCTCGCGGCGCTTAGACTGGCGAAGACCGAGGGGCTCGGGGCGTTCGACGCGCTCATGCCGTTTCACATGCCTGAAGCCGCGGACCTTCTCGTAAGGCAAATTCCTCCGGTGCGCCTCATCATGGCGCTCGGCGGGTTCGGAACGGCGATCTTCGCCTACGCGCTGCAATGGTACAGCGCGGTGGTCGCTTATCCCATCGACTCGGGTGGGCGGCCTCTCGACAGCTGGCCGATATTCCTGCTGGCGCCGTTCGAGGTCGGCATATTGGCCGCCGCGATCGCGGGCTTCGTGACATGGATCGTCGGAAGCGGCATGCCCGCCCTGCATCATCCGCTGTTTGCCTACCCCGGGATCGAGCGCGCCACGCAGGATCGGTTTTTCGTGCTGATCGCTCGAGCCGATGGCGATGAGGCGGACGAGCGGGCGCAGCGAATCCTCTTCGGCGCTGGCGCCATATCGATAGGGGCGTGCGAGCAGTGAAGACGCTGCTGATCCTCACGCTCGGCTTGGGCCTCGGCGCCTGCGACGACGTCTCGATGTCGCGACAGAACAAATACAATACCTACGCCGCTTCGTCGGTCTGGAGCGACGGATCGTCGGCCCGCCCGCTGCCGGAAGGGACGGTGGCGCGAGACGACCTCTCGCTCGAAGATGCGGCGAAGCATCCCCCTCCCGCGACCCCCGAACTGCTCGCGCGAGGCCAACAGCGTTATCAGATCTTCTGCACGCCCTGCCATGGGCTGACGGGCGAGGGCGATGGCGTCGTGGTGAAGCGCGGCTTCCCGGCGCCGCCTCGATTCGATCTCGCGCGGCTCCGTCAGGCACCAGCTCAGCACTTCTTCGACGTGATATCGGACGGCTACGGGCTCATGTACCCGTTCGCTTCGCGTGTGCCGCCCCGGGATCGCTGGGCGATCGTCGCCTACCTTCGCGCGCTGCAGCTGGCGGAAATGGCGCCTGTCGCCGAGGTCCCCGAAGCCAGCGAGAAATTGCGATGAGCGCCGTCGCGACTCAGCGAAGGCCGCCCGCGCAGTCTGGGCCGCTCGTAGTCGGCGGGGTCGGTTGCGCGTTGCTCGTCGGTTGGGGAATATTCATGCCTCGCAGCGCGCTGCAGGGCTGGTTGATCGCCTTCGTCATTGTCGCCGGATTGCCGCTGGGCGCGTTGGCTCTCGTCTGCATCGCGCGATTGACGGGCGGCCATTGGGCCGTCGCCGCCTCTCCGGTTCTGGTTCGAGCGGTCGCCGCGACGCCGCTCTTTTGCGTGGCCTTTCTGCCGATACTGGCGGGCGTCGGCCTGATTTTTCCGTGGGCGTGGAATGGCGGAGCGGCGGGCAAGGAGGTCGCCGAATTTTATCTGAACCCCGGCTTCTTCGCTCTGCGAGGCGGCTTGACGCTGATTGGCCTGTCGGTCGTCTCCGTGTTGTTGATGCAGGGAAGTGGCGGCCGCCTGTTGGCCGCGCTCGGCCTCGTCTTCTATGCCGTCGCCACCGATTTCGTGGCGGTCGACTGGATGCTGTCCCTGGAGCCTCGTTTCTCCTCCTCCGCTTTCGGCGCCGAAATGGCGATCCAGCAAATCATGAGCGCCTTGGCGCTGTCGCTCGCGCTGCCCGCCGCGCGAGACGAGCAAGACGCGCGCGATCTCGCCGGGTTGACGCTCGCCGCTGCGCTCGGCGTGCTCTATATGGAGGTCATGTCGCTGATCATAAACTGGTACGGCGACCAACCGGACGGCGCCAAATGGTATCTCGAACGCGTCGCGGGCGTTTGGCTGTGGATCGCCCTCGGCGCGCTAGCTTTCGGCGCGCTCGCGCCGATCGCGGCCTTGCTGTTCGAAAAAGTTCGAACATCGCCAGGCGCCTTGCGGATCGTCGGCGCCTCGATCCTGCTCGGCGTGGCGCTGCACGACGTCTGGCTGATGGCGCCGAGCGCGGCGCCTGCGGGCGCGCCCGCCGCCGTCGTAGGCGTAGCCGCGATCGGCGCCCTCGCGCTCGCCTTTTCGGCTTGGCTGCGGACGTGGTTGCCGCCAAGGGGGCAGCGCGATGGCGACTGAGTCCGACGCCGACCTTGAGAGTCCCGACGTCGACGCACGAGCTATCCTCGGGCCCGTCGGCGGCTTTCTGATTTTTACGGCGGCCTCGGTCGTGGGACTCGGCGTCTATTACATCCATGCGCACGTCAACCGTTCGCTCGCACCGAGGGAATTCCCGGAACCGCGGTTGGAGACACGCAACAGGCAGGACCTCGGCGCGCTTCTGAAGACGCAACGCGCCGAGTTGCAAGATTATGCGTGGGTCGATCGAGACCGTGGACTGGTCCGAATTCCCGTCGCCAGAGCGATGCAGATCGTCGCCGCCCGCGGCGCCGCGGCCTACGATCCACCGGAATCGCCCAAGCCCGCCCCGACGCCCCCGCAGACGCCGAAACCGACGCCGGCGCCCACTCCGCCGGGAGGATCGCCATGAGGGCGCCGACCTTTCTCTTCGGGCTTGCCTTTCTCCCGCTGCTCGCCGCGCCCGCGCTCGCGGCTTTGAGCGAAGCCGACCTCTCGGACGTCGCGCTGCGGCCAGCCCCGCACGCCCTGGTTCCTGGCGAACTCCGGTTCAGCGACGACGGCCGGCCGATCGCGCTCGGCGATGTCATGCGCGACCGCCCGACCTTGTTGATCCTGGCGGACTACAACTGCCACACCATTTGCGGCCCGATACTCGCGGCGACCGAGGCGACGATCCGCAGCAGCGGCCTCGCGGCCGGCCGCGATTTCAACCTCGTAGTGATCGGCATCGATCCGACCGAAACCCGCGCCGACGCCAACGAGATGAAGCAGGCTCAGTTCGGAGATGATGCCGCTCTCGCGGCGGCGGCGCATTTTCTGCGCGGCGACGCCCGGGCGTTGGCGGAGCTTTCCGCCGCGATCGGCTACCACGCGCGCTACGACGCCGTCGCTCGTCGCTACGCACACCCCACCGATCTCATCGTCCTGACGCCCGATCGGCATTTGTCGCGCCTGCTGCCCGGTCTCGGGACCGCGGGCGGTGAATTGCGCGCCGCGCTGGTCGAAGCCCGCGACGGCTATCTGGGCGCCGTGATCGATCGCGCGCATGTGCTCTGCTACGGCCTCGATCCGGCGCACGGCGTATACAATGCGTTCGTGCGCGCCGGGCTGATTGGCGCCGGCGGCGCGACGCTCGCGGCGGTCGGCGCGATGGCCGCGATCGCGCAGCGCCGCCGTAGGCGGCTGATCGGCGAGGGCGGCCGATGAACCGCCTGAGCTTCTTTCCCGAACAGGCCTCCACCGAAGCGCCCCATACCGACCTGATCTATCTCATCCTGTTCGGCTTTTCGTTGGTGATCGCGTTGCTGGTGCTCGGCCTCCTCGTCGTGTTCGCGATCCGCTATCGCCATGGGTCGGCGGCCAGGCGCGGAGACCTTCCGGAATGGTTCGAGCGGGACTTCGAAATCGGCTGGACTTTGGCGACATTCTTCCTGTTTCTGTTCGTGGCCTTCTGGACCGGCGCTACGCGACTTTCCGCACTGGCCCCGCCGAACAGGTCGATGGAGATCCATGTCGTCGCCAAGCAATGGATGTGGAAGACGCAGCACGCCAACGGCGCCCGCGAGATCAACGCGCTTCACGTTCCGGTCGGCGTGCCTGTCCGCCTCGCGATGACCTCCGAGGACGTGATCCACTCGTTCTTCGCACCTGAGTTCCGCATCAAGCAGGACGTGCTGCCGGGCCGCTACACCGGCGCCTGGTTCAACGCGACCAAAGTCAGGGTCTACCACCTGCTGTGCACTCAACTCTGCGGGACCGAACATTCGCGCATGGTCGGCGAAATCACCGTGATGTCGCGAGCCGACTTCGGACAATGGCTCGGACGGCAACCGCACGAAGAGGACATCGTGAGGGAAGGTCAGGCGCTGTTCGCTTCGCTGGGCTGCTCGGGCTGTCACGACGGCGCGTCCAAGACGCGCGCTCCTCGGCTCGACGCGCTCTATGGGCGTCCCGTCGATCTGGCCGACGGCAGCCATCCCGTGATGGACGACGCTTTCATCAGGGACATGATCCTGCGGCCGAACGAACATGTCGTTCGCGGCTTTGACGCGATCATGCCGAGTTATTCCGGTCTCGTCGGCGACGACGAACTGCTGCGGCTTTCCGCCTATATCAGATCGCTCGGCGGAGCCGAAAAGGGAGATCGCGGATGACTGCGCTCGCGATTCACGACGAATATCCGCCTCGCGCGGATTCGTATCTTACGCACGGGTACAGCCTCTGGTCCTGGCTTTCCAGCACCGACCACAAGCGCATCGCCATTCTCTACGCGATCTCGATCACGCTTTTCTTCTTCGTTGGAGCCGTTTCGATCGCGATCATCCGCGTCGAGCTCATCAATCCGAACGGACAGTTCCTGAGCGACGACACTTACAACAAGCTCTTCACGTTGCACGGGATCGTGATGGTGTGGTTCTTCCTGATTCCGTCCATTCCGAACACGTTCGGCAATTTCCTCTTGCCTCTGATGATCGGCGCGCGCGACGTCGCGTTTCCGCGCCTCAATCTGTTCAGTTGGTATCTGAACATCGCAGGCGGATTGTTCACGCTCTATGCCGTAGTCGCGGGCGGGGTCGATACGGGTTGGACCTTCTATACGCCGTTCTCGACGATGTTTTCCAACAGCCACGTTCTGGCCGCCGCCGCGGGCGTGTTCGTGGCCGGCTTCGGCTCGATCGCGACCGGCGTCAATTTCATCGCGACCGTTCACATGCTGCGCGCGAAAGGGATGACCTGGTTCCGCCTGCCGTTGTTCGTCTGGGCGATCTACGCGACGAGTCTCGTCCTCGTGCTGGCGACACCGGTGCTCGCGGTCACGCTGCTGCTGGTGATCGCGGAACGATGGTTCGGTTTTCCGATCTTCGATCCGGCGCACGGCGGGGATCCCCTGCTGTTCCAGCACCTCTTCTGGTTCTACAGCCACCCCGCTGTCTACATCATGATCCTACCCGCGATGGGGGTCGTCACGGAGGTGATCACATGCTTCGCGCGCCGCAACGTCTTCGGCTATACGTTCATGGTGTATGCGATGGTGGCGATCGCGGGCATCGGGTTCTTTGTCTGGGGCCACCACATGTTCGTCTCGGGGCAGTCAGCTTATGCGAGTCTGATCTTTTCGTTTCTCTCCTTCGTGGTGGCCGTGCCGTCGGCGATCAAAGTGTTTAACTGGACGGCGACGCTCTATCGCGGCCAGATCACTTTCGAAGCGCCCATGATCTACGCGCTCGGCTTCGTCGGGCTGTTCACGATCGGCGGCCTGACGGGACTGTTCCTCGCCTCGATCCCCGTCGACGTTCAGGTGCACGACACTTATTTCGTCGTCGCGCATTTCCATTACGTACTGATCGGCGGCGCCGTCTTTCCGTTGTTCGGCGCGTTCTACTACTGGTTCCCGAAATTCACCGGACGCCTGCTCGATGAAGGCCTGTGCAAATGGAATTTCTGGCTGTTCTTCGTCGGCTTCAACGTGACTTTCTTCCCGATGCACTGGCTCGGCCTGGTCGGCATGCCGCGGCGCGTGTACACCTATCCCGCCGGCATGGGCTGGGACACCGCCAACCTCACCGCGACGATCGGCGCGTACCTGATCGCGGCGAGCGCACTGCTGTTCGTGATCAACGTGGTGCGCG
>DASXYQ010000132.1:0-15745 GCA_036502445.1 Roseiarcus sp.
ATTGTGGATCGGCGCCGCCTTGCGCAGGGTCGGTCTGCTGACGACGCCCGAGGAAACCCGCACGCCTCACATCATCGCGCGCGCCAACGCGCTCGCGGCGGAACTCGAGCGAACCGGCCACGACGAAGAGGACGGGCTGCGCGCGATCGTCGCGGACGCGAGTTTCCGCCAAGCCCATGAGGCCTTCCTGCCGGAGGCCGGGCGCCGGCGACGCGGCGAAATCGATGTCGAGGAGGCCGTCGCCACCGCCAAGCTCAACGACGCCCGTTCGCTCGAAGAGGCCGTCACTTGGCTGAAACCACGGGAACGGCTGGCCGTTCTCAGCGATCGGGCGCTGATCTCGATGCTCGTTCGGCTGTCGGGCGCCCCCGACGCGTCGCCCTCGGCCGACAATGCCCGGGACGCGGCCCAACGTGTCTGACGCGGCGGTCAGACCGGTCGAGCGCGCCTATCGAACAAGGGAAATAGCAGCAATCCCGCGACAAAGCCGCCGACATGGGCGACCCACGCGACCGGAGCCTCGGAAGCACCCAGGGTTTGCGCCCCTGCGCCGAACAGGAAATTGGTCGCCATCCAGATTGCGATGAATATCAGCGCGCGCCGGTCGCTCAGCACCTGCGCCAGGCTCGCGGCCGGAGCATCCCCCCAAGAACCCGACGAAGCGGCGCCATATCCGCGCCGGGCGCCAAGCGGCGCGCCCGGCTGAAAGATGAACCGAGCGGCCGCCGCCATCAGCCCGGAATCGGCCGCCGAGGCCCCGATCAGCGGGCTGAAGTCCATCGGCGCGAGGGCCCAGTGCGCGAGCGCTCCGGCGACGGCGGTCGTGCCGAAGAAGAGCAGGAACCGCAGCGCGCCGAACCTCCGCGCGATCGGCGGGCCGAAAGCGACCAGCCAGATGCAATTCACGCCCACATGGGCCCAGGAGCCATGCAGCAACGCGTAGGTGGCGAGCGTCCAGATCTTGGCTCCGCCGTTCAGGACGTTAAAGTGCCGGATGAGCATCGCCTGCTCGAGCGCCGCTCGACTGTCGTTGATTCGCGCCAAGACCTCGCCCAGCCTGCTCGGCCAGAGCGTGATCGTGAGTCGGCCGGGGATGAACGCCCAATCCCGGAATGCGGCGTCCTGCGCCGCCGCGCCGAAATAGGTCAGCCCCCCATGTATCGCGAACAGCAGGGCGACGAGAACGACCACGACCGCCGGTATGGAGAAAATAGGCTCTCGCGCGCGAGAGGCGCCGGTCGGTCCGAAATCGGTCATCGGAGAGGCCTTTGACTGTGAGCGCCGCCGCAGGAAAAGGCGCCGACTGGCTTTATTCGCGCGTCGTCGAGAGCGAACTCGTTCGAAACGCACAAAGGGAGAGCCCGGAGCAAGGCTCTCCCTCGAACGTTCTGATGCTACGGCGCGTCCCGTTGGCGACGATTCCAGCTATCGCGCCGTTCGGGGGAGCAGCCCGCCCGGCGCAAGCCTCTGCTTCGGAGACAAACCGCCGGGATGGGAGCACATCCGGCGCTTTGCTTTAACCGTTTCGGCAGCGACACCATGCCGCAAACGGCCGGTCGGCGCAATCCGATCGTTGGCTTATTCTTAATTTCGAGACCTGGCTTTCACGCGCGCTGGCACGCCAACTGCTCCCTTTCTTCGCGCCCGCCGCCGCGGAGCGGCGGCGTTTCAATTTGGAACAGGCGTCGGTGTGACGCCCTGGGGGCGCGCTTGAAGCTGGCCGCAAGTGAACAATTGTTTTCCTATTGGACGCGATTGCGGGGCGCGCGGGGCGCGCCCGAGCGCAACGATATCGATCCGGCCGCGATACGCGCGGTCTTGGCGGATACGTTCATCCTGGAATTCAATCCGACCGCGGGCTTTCCCTTGCGAATATCCGGGAGCCGCACCAACGCGCTCTTTCTTCGTGAACTGCGCGGCGAACCATTCCTGGAATTGTGGCGGCCGCAGGACCGCGCAGAAGCCAGCGAAATTCTGGGGGTGGTGGCGAACGAGGCGCAGCCGTTCCTGCTCGGCGCCATGGGCGGCCCGCCGGGCGTGGAGGCTACCAATGTCGAAGTCCTGTTGCTACCGTTGCGGCATCACGGCGCGACGCACTCGCGTATGCTGGGCGTCTGCGCGCCCCGTTCGTTGCCTCGATGGCTCGGTTTGCTGCCAATCGGCGTGCTCGCCCTGACGTCATTACGCGCGCTGACCCCGAGCCAGCACAACGGCGCTGAAGTAATGGCGCACGATTTTGTACGCCGAGGGAATTTACGTCGCCGCGGGCATCTTTTCGTTTACTCATCCGAGACATGACGAACTAGAGCAAAATCCTACTCGTCGGGCACAATCGGCCGTTAACGATGGTTGCGCTATCGTCCCGCCTCGAGCAAACGAATCGCGCCCGTCTGGGCGGGCGCGCCGCCAAGCCATCCGGGAACCGCCAGCGTGACCTCGTTAGCGATCATGAATACGAATGTCACCCAGACGCGCAACGCCGAGCGGCGACGCCATCAGCGGGTCAAGCTCCGCCTGTGGGGACAGTTCATGCGCGAGGACCGCCAGGAATTCGACTGCGTGACGATCGACATCTCGCCTGGCGGAATCGCGCTCAGTTCCGAGAGCCCTGGCGAAATCGGCGAGAAGATCGTTGTCTATCTCAATCAGATCGGTCGTGTCCAAGGCGTCGTATCGCGCCGCTTTCACGGCGGCTTCGCGATTTCGATGAAACTCCCGCCGCTGAAACGCGAAAAAATGGCAGATCAGCTTACATGGCTGGTGAACTGCCAGGCGCTGGGATTACCGGAAGACCGCCGCCATGAGCGCATCCTGCCTCTGATTCCGCACACTACGCTGATCCTGCCGAACGGGAGGGAATTCATCGCCGGCATCATCGATGTATCGATATCGGGCGCCGCCTTGACCGTGGCGGTCGATTTGCCGACCGGCTCTCCGGTGACGGTCGGGCTGACGCGCGCTCAGGTCGTGCGCTCTTTCTCCGGCGGAATCGCGGTCGAATTCTTACGGATGTTCTCCGCCCACGAGTTCGGCCCCGCCATTCGGCTCTGAATTCGAATGTGTGCGGATCATTCAAGTCTGATCGAAGATCTTCCCAAAACCGAAACGCTGAACCGCTAGCTTCGCTCTAACCGGGATCGAGACCGGAGGCGCACGGGGATCGCCACCATAGCCGGGCCGGTCGACGGAGAGCGCCGCGTCCGCTGAAGAACCGAAGCCGAACCTTTCCCCGGGTTCGCTTCGTGTCGGGGCCGATCCCACCCCCCGGGTCGGCCCCTTTTTTTGCTTTCACAGACGACTCATTCCACGACTATGAGCCCCGCGGCGTAGCGGCGCCACTTGGCGACGTAGCCGGACGCGGATTGTCTCAAGCCGGCGATCGTCGCATCGTCCAGCGCGCGCGTCACTTTGGCAGGCGCCCCCACGATGAGCGAGCCGTCGGGAAAGAGCTTGCCCTCGGTCACGAGCGCGCCCGCCCCGACCAGACAGCCCCGACCGATTTTCGCGCCGTTGAGAACAATCGCGCCCATGCCGACCAGCGAACCGTCCCCGATCGCGCAACCGTGCAGGATGGCGTTGTGTCCAATCGTACAATCCTCTCCAATGAAGAGCGGAAAGCCCATGTCGGTATGCAGAGTGCAACCTTCCTGGATATTCGAACGGGCGCCGATCGATATCGTTTCGTTGTCGCCGCGCAGCGTCGCGCCGAACCAAACCCCGCAATCTTCCGCCAAAACGACGTCGCCGATGACGCAAGCGTTGGGCGCGATCCAGTAGCGGTCCTCGGCCGGCAGTCGCGGCCGGCGGTCGTGAAGAGCGTAAATCGGCATGACGATGCCTCCGGTGGGGCGTCGTTTTTAGCTCACGCGGCGCCGATCGCCTACTCCGGCGACAGGCGCGGTTTTGGACCCTGCGCGCTCCGCGCTTCCCCGCGCGGACAGGCCGGCGATCTATCCGCGTCTCGCAACTGCGGCGTTGGCAAGAGGGGCGACGTACTGTCGAGAACGGAGCGTGCTCGAAAACACGTGTCATGCTCGCGAACGCGATTTCGCGACCGCGAGCACCCAGGATACCACGACGCTGCGAGGGTTGCCGCTCTGCGCCGCAGACGAGTTAGCCGCCTTACGCCGCCGCTCTTCGTGTCCCCACGGCTGGATTCCCGCTTTTCGCGTGAATGACACGTGTCGGGTCAGTCATTCGGGATAGCGGCGTTCCGCCGGCCGGATACGCCCAGCGTTGCCGAGTTCGACGATGTAGCCGAAGTCCTTCTCGGTATCGAGGTAGTAATGCTCGTCGTCGTCGATCTTGCCGCATTGCAGCAAGGGATAGCCGCGCGCGGCATAATCTCGAACCGCCTTCGCGCAATCGGCATGGTAGAGCTTGATGTGGTGCAGGCCCTCGCCGCGCCGCTCCAGATGTTCGTCGTAGATACTGTAGCCGGTCAGCGGCTGGATCAGCTCGAGCTGCGTATCGCCGCTCCAGACGACCGCGATCAGGCACGTATGCGTCGCCGGCTTGCCGCGATAGGTGTAGTTTTCGACTTTGCCGGGTTCGAACTGATAGATGTCCCAAGGCCCGATCCTGCAGGTCTCCCAATGACGCTTCATCGCGGCCTCGAGATCGCGCACGATCATCGCGACCTGCATCGTCGCGCCCTCCTGAAACTCTCGCATTCGCTCCTCCCGTGGTCGGGGCGGTCTTTTCCTCCGGCCGCCGACAGGAGCGTAGCGCAGACCTGGGCGGCGGCAAAGGAGGTCGAAGCACCCGCCGGCTCTCCGTCAATCCATCTCTCGACGAGATGGTCCGCCGACGAAGTCCCAAAAAGCGGTCGTGTAGAAGCTGTTTCAAGGGCTTGTGGCGTGAGCGGACGGGCGCGGTGAATTCGGCGAGTGCGCGGCGGCGGAACCGTGGATTGCTTCGTCGGCCGCGTGCGACAGGCTTTCTTTGAGGAGGCGCGGAGCCATGATAGCGTGACCAGCGGCGCGAACGAGGTCTCAACACCAGCATGTCCTTGGGCGACGGGGGCCGAGGGCTCTTCCGTTGGAATCGAAGAGCGTACGTTCACATGGGCATTTTCAGGCACAGTCGAGGTCGAATTCTTCTCGTCTTACTAGCGATCTGGGCGACAGCCATGGTCGTTCCGGAGTTTTACCGGCTCGTGGTTCCTTTAGGTTCGTTTGGCTTCTATGCTAACGGCGATGGGCTCGTTACCGACGTCCGGGGGCCGTTCACCGAGGACACCGCTTCGCCGGCATGGCGGGCGGGCCTGCGCGAAGGCGATCGCCTCGATTTGCGACAGATGCGCTGCATTCCCATCGATACTCTGCGGTGCGCGACCGCGCTTGCTGCGTTGGGAGGGGCGCCTCTCGTCGGGGATCACCGACGCGGAGAGCTTTGGCTTGCCGCAGCCGGAGACAAGCCGGCCCATCGAATCGACCTCGTCGCCGAAACGCCGCCGTTCAGCTGGTGGGTCGCGGCGGTTCTACCGCTCGATCAGATAGCAGCTCTGCTTGTCATTCTTGCCGCCGCTTGGCTCGTCTGGACCCGGCCGGGAGCAATGACTTGGGGATTTTTCCTATACGTCATCTGGTTCAATCCAGGGCAGTCCTCCGAATACTACGCGCTTTTGCAGTATTTCCCCGCGGCGTTGCTGGCGCAGAACTTAGCTGGCGACGTTGCGCAGGGCGCGGGCTTTGCCGGCTTTCTGCTCTTCGCGATGCGGGCGCCCCGAGACCAGAGCTCGCCACGCTGGCGAACGCTCGAGCGGGCGCTGCCGACGATCGGCGTCCTGCTGACCGTCTTACTCGCGCTGGGCAGCGCCAGCGTGTTCGGTTACCCCGCCGAGACGGTGACGCGCGTGGGAATTCTGAGCGGCCTACTCGTGGCCGCGTGTGCGTTCGGCATTCTTCTGTTGCGACGTCGCGAGCAGTCGCCAGCGGATTATCAGCGCCTTCGTTGGGTGATCTGGGGCTGTCTGATTGGCCTGCCGTCCCTGAGCCTGGCCGATCTCGCTCAGCAGACCAGCCTCCTCGCCGGCCTTTGGGGAAATAATCCGCCGCCCGACGAGACATGGGACTTCGTCCGACTCATCAACGGCGTTCTCTGCCTTTTCGTATTCGAGGCGGTGCGGAGGCCTCTTGTCGTCAGCGTGGCCATCCCGTTGCGCCGAGTGACTATCCTCGGGCTATTGCTCAGTGCGCCGACGCTGTTTCTCCACCAGCAGGCCGAGCAAGTCAACGAATGGCTCCAGGAGAGCGTTACTCTTCCGAGTTGGGTTTGGCTCGTGCTCGCATGCGTCGTGCTGTTCGCACTCTCGCGGATGCATGAACTCGCAGTTCATTATGCGGACCGCTTCGTCAATCGATCTTTCACCCGGGCGGGCGAGGATCTCGGCAAAGCGATATTGCAGGCGCGGGATTTCGCGACTGTCGAGAGTCATCTGGTGGGCGGGGTTCAGAAAACGTTGGGGCTCGCCTCGGCTGGCATCTTTCGCAAGGAAGGCGCCGCCTTCCGCCGAGCCTCCATCGCCGGCGGCTGGAACGAACAGGGGATCAAGACGCTGGAGCCGGACGAGTCGTTGGAGGGCGGCCTGAACACGCGGCGCCCGTTCGCGATCACGAGCGACGTCGCGAAGCGGAACCATCTGCCGGAGGGACCCATGCGACCGGTGCTCGGGCTGCCTATCGCCAATCGTTTCGACGTCTACGCTCTTGCGCTCTATGGAGCGCATGCGGCTGGCAACGACCTCAACCACGACGAGCGCGCTACGCTCGTCACCCTCGGTGAATTGGCCGGCGCAGTTTGGACGCGGCTCGACCTCGAATTGCTGCGCCAACGGATCGCGGCATTGGAGAGCGAACTCCATTCGACGGAATCAGATCTGGCGGCTGCCGCGGACCCGTCGACAACCTGAAACGAAGACGGCGCGCCTCATGCCGCCCCGATGATCCGCCGCCGCGCTCTGCTACAACGAACCGGCTGCCGCTTTGATGCGGCTGCTCGTCTCGGCGCCCCAGCGACCCCTCCAATCGTCGTCGCGAAACACGGGGGCTGCGACGCGCCCCGGCCCACGCCCTAGCCCCCCGGCCCGCGCTGGCGTAAACATGCTCTGCCCCGAGAACTCGGTCCCGCCCATGCTCCGAAACAGCGCCGCGCCCTTCAACTTCGATCTCGGCGAAAGCGCCGACATGATCCGCGAATCCGCGCGCCGCTTCTCCGACAGGGAGATCGCGCCGCGCGCGGCGGCGATCGATCGGGAGAACCAGTTTCCCCGCGACCTCTGGCCGAAGATGGGCGAGCTCGGTCTGCATGGGATCACCGCGCCGGAGGAATATGGCGGGCTGGGCCTCGGCTATCTCGAACATTGCGTCGCGATCGAAGAGGTTTCACGCGGCTCCGCCTCGGTCGGGCTCTCCTACGGCGCGCATTCCAATCTCTGCATCAATCAGATCGTGCGCAACGGAACAGCCGCGCAGAAGGAGCGGTATCTGCCGAGGCTGATCTCGGGCGAACATGTCGGCGCGCTCGCGATGTCGGAGCCGGGCGCGGGCTCCGACGTCGTCTCGATGACGACCCGCGCCGACCGCAAGGGCGACCGCTTCGTCCTCAATGGCGCGAAGATGTGGATCACCAACGGCCCGATCGCGGACACGCTGATCGTCTACGCCAAGACCGATCCCGCCGCCGGCGCGCGCGGCATCAGCGCGTTCCTGATCGAAAAAGGCTTCAAGGGTTTTCGCACGGGGACCAAGCTCGACAAGCTCGGAATGCGCGGTTCGGACACTTCGGAGCTGATCTTCGAGGATTGCGAGGTCCCGCAACAGAACCTACTCGGCGACCTCGGCCGCGGCGTCGGCGTGCTGATGAGCGGGCTCGACTACGAGCGCGCGGTGCTCGCCGCCGGCCCGCTGGGCATCATGCAGTCGGCGATGGACACCGTGCTGCCGTATGTCCACGAGCGCAAGCAGTTCGGCCAGCCGATCGGCGAGTTCCAGCTGATCCAGGGCAAGCTGGCCGACATGTATGTAGCGATGAACGCTGCGCGAGCCTATGTCTACGCCGTCGCCAAGGCCTGCGATCGCGGCGAGACGACGCGCGAGGACGCCGCCGGCGCGATCCTCTATTCCGCCGAGCGCGCGACCGGGGTGGCGCTGGACGCGATCCAGATTCTCGGCGGCAATGGCTACACCAACGATTATCCGCTCGGGCGTCTGCTGCGTGACGCCAAGCTCTACGAGATCGGCGCCGGGACGAGCGAAATCCGGCGAATGCTGATCGGGCGGGAGCTGTTCGGCAAGAGCTCGCCGTAGGTTTCCTCAAAGCAGCCCGAGTTCCCCGAGCGCGCGCCGCAATTCCTCCGGCATGTCGACCGCCCCGGCGCCGGCCGCGGCGAGGTCGGCCGGCGCATCCTCGTCAGCGAAATAGCGCCAGCCCTGGAACGGACGCATCGGCCGAGGACGGATCGCCGCAACGTCGGGATCGAGCCAGAGCCGGCAGCGCCGGATGCCGTCGTCACCGACGAACGGCTCGATCTCGAGCAGACGCTGACGCGCCGCGAGCTGGCCTTTGATGACCCAATAGAGCGAGCCGCCGTCGACGAGTTCCGGCGCTCGCGCAGGAACCATCCTTGTCACGTGCTGCGAGCGCGGCGCGCCGCCGCGGCGGACGCGTTCGGCGACGCGCTCGGCGACCCATTCCTCGAGATCGGCGATCGATTCCGCGCCGACGCACAGTTTGATCAGATGCAGGGGCATGGCGCTTGTTATCGCGCGCCGCGGTGAAAAACGCGAACGCGAGGACGCGCGCCTGTGGATAGTTCGCGGCGCCGCGACGAAGGCAGCCGCTACTCCTCGGGCTCGGTGTCGAAACGCAGCGGATAGCCTTTCGCCGCTCCTGCCTCGGTGGCGCGCGCCGCCTTCGTCTCGGCCACGTCGCGCGGGTAGACCGAAACGACGCAGACGCCTTTGCGATGCGCCGTCATCATGACACGGTAGGCCTGATCCTCGCTCAGATGGAACTCGCCCTTGAGCACGATGGTCACGAAATCGCGCGGCGTGTAATCGTCGTTGAACAGGATGACTTTATGCAGCTTCGGCCGGTCGGTCTTGATGACCGGCTTGGTCCTCGGCTTCAGGTCGGTCTCGCTCATCGCAACATCCCACGAGCGGTTGGCGGGTTTACGCGCCGATTTTCGCATAGCTGCGAGGCATCGTCCACGGCCTTTGATCCGTGCCCCTGTCCAGAGGATGCTCGACGGGCCCCACGACGCATCGTATTCAGCCGATCGGTCAGGGCGCCCGCCCCGCAACGTTTCGGAGGCGGCGGTAGAGTTCGCAGGCAGGAGATTCGCAGATGAGGATATCGATGCAGACCATGGCCATCGACAGCTTCGTGCCCATGTTGCAAACCCTGTCGAAGATTCTGGATAAGGCCGCTGCGCACGCGACCGCCGCGAAACTCGATCTGGCGAGCGCCCGGCTTGCGCCCGACATGTATACGCTTATACGCTCGCCCAACAGGTTCGGATCGCGTGCACTCAGGCCAGGGACTGCGTTGCGCGTCTCAGTGGCAAGGAACCGTCCCTCAGAGGACCATCGCCCGTCGAAAACGACGAGCAGACGATCGGCGATCTGAAGGCCCGCATCGCGAAGACGATCGAAGACCTCGAGAGCGCCGAGGCCGTGGACTTCGACGGGGCCGAGGATCGCGACTGCAGCGTCCGGATACCGGACGGCGGCGGAGTGATCGCGATGAACGGCCTGCAATATCTGAGGTCTTGGGCGCTCCCGCACTTCTATTTCCACGTCGTGACCGCCTACGACATCCTCCGCCACCATGGAGTCGAACTCAGCAAGCGCGACTACATGCGCCACGTCGGCGCTTTCATCCGCCCGAGCGAATGAGCTGTCCCCGCTTCTGGGCCTGTCGCAGGCAACCTCGTCGCGAAGCCTATCGCTTCACGACCGCGCGGCCACCTCGTGAAACCTCTGCCTCAACGCGAGCGTCACCGGCCCGGGCTTCCCATCCCCGATCGGCTGACCGTCGATCGCAACGACTGGCATCGCGATGGTGCTGGCGCTGGAAAAGAACGCCTCGCGGGCGCGCAAAGCCTCGGCGAGCGAAAACGCCCGCTCCTCGAAGCGCGCGCCTTCACGCGCGGCGAGATCGATCAGGGTGGCGCGCGTCACGCCGCGCAGGATCGCGCGGTCGGCATGGCGCGTGACGAGGGCGCCGTCCGGCGCGACGATCCACGCGTTGGTCGAAGCGCCTTCCGTCACGAAGCCATCGGCGTCGAGAAACCAAGCCTCAAAGGCGCCCGCCTCACGCGCCGCCTGCTTCGCCAGCACATTTGGCAACAGCTGCAAAGTCTTGATTTCCGGGCGCGCCCAGCGCTCGTCCGGAAGTGTGATGACCCTCACCCCGCGCGCCGCGTTCGCCTCGCCCAGCCTCGGATCGATCGATTTGGCCGTCACGATCAATCCCGGTTCGGCCGCGGCGGGAAAGCCGTGATCGCGCCGCGCGACGCCGCGGGAGACCTGCAGATAGACGATGCCGTCGCGCACCCGGTTGCGCCTCGCGACCTCGCGCAGAATGGCGCGCAACGCCGCCTCGCCGACCGGCGCAGCGATGCGCAGGGCCCCGAGCGAACGCGCGAGACGCGCCATGTGCCGCGCCTCGTCGATCAGCGCGCCGCCTCGCACCTCGCATACCTCGTACACCCCATCGCCGAAATTGACTGCGCGGTCGTCGATGGAGATTCCGGCTTCGGCGTGCCTGACGTAACGGCCGTTGACATAGGCGATGCGACTCATAACTACGATGTTCTCGCGCGGGCGGCCCGCTGTCCAGCGCCGCGAGGTTGCTTTGTCGCGCGGAGCTGGTATCTAGCCGCGCCCGCGGCGCTGCCGCCGCCAACGAGGCCCAAATGCATCCTTTCAGCCGTCGCGCGCTGCTCGCGCTTCCCCTGTTCGTCGCCTTCGCCGCATCGGCGGACGAAGACGTTAGCAACACGATCGTGCTCAAGACCAAGTACGGCGATATCGTCATTCGCCTCCGGCCCGATCTGGCGTCCAAGCACGTCACGCAGATCCAGAAGCTCGTGAAGAAGAAATTCTACGACGGCGTCGTCTTCCACCGCGTCATTCCCGGCTTCATGGCCCAGACCGGCGATCCCACCGGCACCGGCGCTGGCGGATCCGACTTGCCGAACATTCCGGCCGAGTTCTCCAAGGAGACGTTCAAGCGCGGCACCGTGGGCATGGCGCGTTCGAGCGATCCAGATTCCGCGAATTCGCAGTTTTTCATCTGCTTCGGCGACGCCTCCTTCCTGGACGGCAAATATACGATCGTCGGAGAAGTCGTCTCCGGCATGGACATCGTCGACAAGCTCAAGGCAGGCACGCAAGCCAACAACGGCAAGGTCGATCATCCCGACAAGATCGAATCGATCCGCTTCGCGCCCGACGCGAAGTGAGCGTTTTCCGGGAGGCGCGAGTGCATAACTTCAGCCGTCGAGCGCTGCTCGCGCTTCCCCTGTTCGTCGCTTTCGCGGCTTCGGCCGACGATGCCGTCACCAACACGATCGTGCTGCGGACGAAGGACGGCGATGTGGTCATTCGCTTGCGGCCGGATCTCGCCCCCAAGCACGTCAAGCAGATCCAGACACTGGTGAAGCGCAAGTTTTACGATGGCATCGTGTTCCATCGCGTCATTCCAAACTTTATGGCGCAGACCGGCGATCCGACTGGCACGGGCACGGGCGGATCGGATCTGCCGAACATTCCCGCCGAATTCACCAAGACGCCGTTCAAGCGCGGGACGGTGGGAATGGCCCGCGCGGAAGGCAGGAATTCCGCCAATTCGCAGTTCTTCATTTGCTTTCGAGACACCCCGGCCCTCAACGGCAAATACACGGTGTTCGGCGAGGTGACCTCCGGGATGGACAACGTCGACTCGATCAAGGCCGGCGAACCTCCAATCGATCCGGACAAGATCATTTCAATCCGCTTCGCCCCCGACTCGAAGTAAACGCTTTCACTTCAGGAGCTAGTATCATGAGCACATCGGGCAACACGCTGACGCTGGAGACCACCAAGGGTCCGGTCGTCATCGAGATGAACCCCGCCATCGCACCCGGCCACGTCGCCCATATCAAGCGGCTCGTCGAGGAAGGCTTCTACGACGGCCTCGTCTTCCATCGCGTCATCGAGGGTTTCATGGCTCAGACCGGCTGCCCCAAGGGCACCGGTACGGGCGGCTCGAAATATCCCGACCTGAAGGCCGAGTTCAACGCCGAGCCGCATGTGCGCGGCACGGTTTCGATGGCCCGCTCACAGAGCCCGAATTCGGCGAATTCGCAGTTCTTCATCTGCTTCGGCGACGCTCATTTTCTCGACCGGCAATACACCGCCTGGGGCAAGGTCGTCTCCGGCATGGAAAATGTCGACAAGATCAAGCGCGGCGAACCGGTCCGCGATCCCGACAAGATCGTCAAGGCGACCGTGAGCTGAGGCGCGCCGAGTTCTTTCCTTCTCGTAGAGAGACGGGGAGATCTCGTCCATCTCTCTCCGAGGCTCTCCTCCGAACGATAAGACGACAAAGGCCGCCATATCGTCGCGCGGGGGGTTAGACGCTCTCGCGCCGGACGGCCTCCATGCGCATCGATCTGTTCGACTACTACCTCCCACCCGAACGCATCGCACTCGAGCCGATCACCCCCCGTGAGGCCGCGCGCATGCTCGTTGTCGGCACGGGCGGCGCGCTCCTCGATCGGCGCGTCGGCGATTTTCCGGACTTTCTGCGCCCCGGCGATGCGGTCGTCGTCAACGACACGCGCGTCATCGCCGCCCGTCTCGACGGGGTGCGCGCGAGGGGGACTGGTATCGCCAAGATCGAGGCGATGCTGATCAAGCGGATCGACGAAAGCCGCTGGCGCGCGCTCGTTCGTCCTGCCAAGAAGTTGAAAGTCGGCGAGCGCATTCGCTTCGGTGAAGCCTCCGAGAGCCCGGCCTGTCTGCTCGCCTCGCTCGACGCGGAAGTCGAGGCCAAGGGCGAGGCCGGCGAAATCGTCTTGAACTTCGCATTTTCCGGCGCGGCGCTCGAGGAGGCGATCGAGCGGATCGGCCTGACGCCGCTGCCGCCGTATATCGCGGCGCGCCGGCCCGCCGGGCCCGAGGATCGCGAGGCCTACCAGACGATCTTCGCCGACGAGCCCGGCGCCGTCGCGGCGCCGACGGCGGGGCTTCACTTCACGCCCCCCCTGCTCGCGCGCATCGAGGCGGCCGGCGCAAGCCTGCATCGGGTCACGCTGCACGTTGGCGCGGGCACCTTTCTGCCCGTCAAGGTCGCAGACACCAGCGATCACGTCATGCATTCGGAATTGGGCCGCCTCAATGCCGCGACGGCGCAGGCCTTGAATGCGGCGCGCGCACGCGGCGGCCGCATCGTCGCCATCGGGACCACCTCGCTTCGGCTGCTCGAGAGCGCCGCCGACGCCAGCGGCGAAATCCGCGCTTTCGAAGGCGAGACGGCGATATTCATAACGCCCGGCCACGCCTTTCGCGCCGTCGATGTCCTGTTCACCAACTTCCACCTGCCGCGCTCCACATTGCTGATGTTGGTGAGCGCGTTCAGCGGGCCCGCGACGGTTCGAGCCGCCTACGCCCACGCCATATCCGTCGATTATCGCTTCTACAGTTACGGCGACGCCTGCCTCCTTCACCGCGCCCCGAGCAGCGCGCATCCAAGGGAGGCGCTTGCAGCTGGTCGTCTCGCGTTGATGGGACCGCACGATCTGGAGGCACGATCGCAGGTTCTGCCACTGGGCGGGCGCCGATAGTGGCGAGGCGGTCGCCGAGCGAGCCGCCCTATGGCTTCGGCGGGGCCGACGTCGACTCCCACGACACAAACTGCACGGTTGAACCGCGCTTCGCCCAGATGCTGTGAAACAACAACGACACGGTGCTATCCTGCCCCTTTTGTGTCACATCGAAGCTGCCGTTACCCGTGATGATCGCCAAGCAACCATAAATACGCACCTTGACGTTGCTGCGCCTCATTGCGCGATAATGCAAACCGGAGCGCTGGCGTTCGATGTAGCTCGACTTATCGTCGACGACTCCCGTCGAATGCACATAGACGAGGTCGTCTCCGAACAGTCGCTGCATGGCGTCGAAATCATTGCCGGCCTGAGCGGCGTAACGCGAATCTTCCGCCTTCAGAGCCTCATCCTCGGAAATCGTGCCTGCACAGTCTGCAGCCCTGGCCGGCATAAGGACCAGGCCAAACATCATGCAGCCAAACAATGCTCGCAGCACGAGTTTTGTCATTGTCCTCTCCTCCGGGTAGCAGTCGGCGATTCTTAGCACGAAGCGATCGCATTCGTCATCGACCCAATTGTTCCCACGCTCGGCGGGAAAGCGTGGTCGGCGCCGGCCTACGGAATCGACCAGCAATTCGTCTGAATCTCGGCGGTTTGATTTCGCCCGCCTCGCGTGCTTAGGGCTGGCGCCCGCGCCTCCCCCTGAGCAACCCCGATCCATGGCTGAAACCGGCAGAGACTTCTTTTTCCATGTCAGCGCGCGCCACGGCGCCGCCCGGCTCGGCGCGATTTCGACGCCGCGCGGAACGATCCGCACGCCCGCCTTCATGCCGTGCGGAACCGCTGCGACGGTCAAGGCGATGTACCCTGGCGAGGTGCGCGCGCTGGGCGCGGACGTCGTGCTCGCCAACACCTATCATCTGATGCTTGCGCCCGGCGCGGAACGCATCGCCCGGCTTGGCGGGCTGCACAAGTTCATGGGCTGGCCCTACCCTATCCTGACCGATTCCGGCGGGTTTCAGGTGATGAGCCTCGCCAAGCTGCGCAAGCTAGACGAGCGCGGCGTCGTGTTCCAATCGCATATCGACGGGTCGCGCCATGAGCTGACGCCCGAGCGCGCGATGGAGATCCAGAGCCTGCTCGGTTCCGACATTCAGATGCAGCTCGACGAATGCGTCCGCCTCCCCTGCCCGTTCGAGGACGTGGAGCGCGCTATGCGCCTCTCGCTGCGCTGGAGCGAGCGTTCGCGCGCGGCATTCGGGACCCAACCCGGCCGCGCGATCTTCGGCATCGTGCAGGGGGGTGCGGAAAGATCGCTGCGGACGACGAGCGCGCGCGAACTCGCTTCGATGGAATTCGACGGCTATGCGATCGGCGGCCTTGCGGTGGGCGAGCCGCAGGCGGTCATGCTCGAGATGATCGAGACGGTCGAGCCGCTGTTGCCCACGTCGAAGCCGCGCTATCTGATGGGCGTGGGCACGCCCGACGATCTCCTCGAGAGCCTGTCCCGGGGCGTCGACATGTTCGATTGCGTAATGCCGACGCGGGCCGGCCGCCACGGCCTCGTCTTCACGCGCCACGGCCGAATGAATCTGCGCAACGCGCGCTGGGCGGACGATCCGCGGCCGATCGACGAAGCCTCGTCGGCGCCCGCCGCGCGCGATTTTTCCCGCGCTTATTGGCGTCATCTCGTCAAGTCGGGAGAAATCCTCGCGATGATGGCGCTGACCGCAGTGAACCTCGCGTATTATCAGGATCTTATGGCGGGCGCGCGCCTCGCGATCGAGAATCGACGGCTTCCCCAATATATTGAGGAAGTCAAGAGCGGCTGGATGCATGGGGAAAGTGCGGGCGCCTAAAAAACAGGCGGTAAACAAAAAAGCAAGGCCAGGAATTCTCCCAGACCTTGCTCATTGTCGCCTGATC